>JAKITM010000006.1 GCA_021648045.1 Lysobacterales bacterium | reverse complement strand
AACCACTGAGGATTAGTTTTTTCTTGCCGGGGTAAGTGTTGATATCACCGACAGCATAAATCCCGGTTTCACTGGTTTGAAATTTTTCGGTATCAACGGGCAGTTGACGCTTTTCTATCTCCAGGCCCCAATTTGCAATTGGGCCAAGGTTTGGTGAAAGCCCCCAGAACACCAATACCGAGTCGATATCCAGGGTTTTCTTTTCGCCATCTAGAAATTGCAAATTCAGCTTGCTGAGGCGTTGATCGGTGGTTTCAAGTCCAGCGACATGGGCGCAGTATTCATTAACTTTGCCATCGCTAACCAGGGAACGCATTTTATTTACTGAGGCAGGCTGGGCCCGGTATTCTGCGCGCCTGTGGATAAGAGAGATATGCTCGGTTTCAGGCGCGAGTTCCAAGACCCAATCTAGAGCTGAATCACCGCCACCGAGAATCGCTAGTTTTTTACCGGCGAAGGCAGATTTGTCACCAACTTTATAGTTGATTTGCGAGCCTTCAAACTGGTCAGCTTGCACAATCCGTAAACGGCGTGGCTGGAAGGGCCCGAGTCCGGCGGCGATAATAATTGCAGCGCAGTTAAATTGTGTGCCGGTGCTGGTGGTGACCAAAAAGCGTTGGTCTTCTTGCCTTTCAACCGCACTGACCATTTGTTGCAGGTGGAATTCAGGTTTGAATGGGGCAATCTGCAACAACAGTTTTTCTATCAGTTCCTGCGCCCCGATTCGCGGATAAGCAGGAATATCATAAATTGGTTTTTCCGGGTAAAGCTCAGCGCATTGCCCGCCAACCTGTGGCAGGGCGTCAATAACATGGGCTTTAATGTCGAGCAAGCCGAGTTCGAAAACCTGGAACAAGCCAACTGGGCCAGCGCCGATAATTAGGACATCAGTTTTAATTGGTTTCATCTGAATGCTTATCCATTTAAGATTGAGGCTAGGATATGCTAAAACCATAAGATCTGCAGGATAAATGTACGCTATGGCTGAAATTGGGTTATCACCGAGTTGGAAGCGCCGCATTGGAGCGGAATTTGAGCAAAAGTATATGCAGAACTTGCGTAAGTTTTTGCTTCAGCGCAAGCAGGCAGGCGCCCAGGTTTTTCCTCCCGGGGCGAAAATCTTCAATGCGCTGAATACTACCGCTTTCGAGCATGTAAAAGTCGTTATTATCGGCCAGGATCCTTATCACGGATCGGGGCAGGCACATGGTTTGTCCTTTTCTGTACCGCCAGGCGTTGCAATACCGCCTTCATTAAGAAATATTTATAAAGAGTTACAAGCCGATATCGGCTTTGTGGCTCCCAGTCACGGTTACTTAAAACCCTGGGCAGAAAACGGGGTGTTGTTGTTAAACGCCGTACTCACAGTTGAACAGGGAAATGCCGGTGCGCATCAGGGTAAGGGCTGGGAAAACTTTACCGACCGGGTGATTGAAGCCTTGAATGTTGAAGCTGAGCACTTGGTGTTTATGTTATGGGGTGCTTATGCGCAATCCAAAGGCCAGTTTTTGGATAGTGCTAAACACTGTGTTCTCAAAGCGCCGCATCCTTCACCATTATCCGCTCACCGTGGGTTTCTTGGCTGCCAACACTTTTCCCTCGCGAATGCTTATCTGGCATCAAATAATCGCGAAACGATAGATTGGCAACTGCCACTTTAAAGTTGCAGCGGGAACTGAGCTTGCTTGCTGATTTGGGTATAACCGCATCTACTGATATTTACTATCGCGTAATCACATTGGTGGCAATCACCACCCACATACCAATCAGCGCCAATGAGCTAAGGGCGTATGCTGCAAAGCGATGCATTATCTTGTTATAAGTGATATGTACAAAGCTATGCACCATCCGCAGAAGCACGAATGCCATTGCTAGTGAATTTAATAATGGACTATGAATCACAAGTATTAGTGCAGTTAGTATGGCAATGAAAAACAGCATGGGTAGTTCAAACTGATTTTTAAAATTATCGGATGCTGCGGCAACACCTTTCAGTAGTTCATTCTTGGTTGCAGTGTCGGCAAAGTCTTGCGGGTCGATGTCCTTGCGTTTCATTTCAGTTAGGCGGGTTGCATACATGGCCAGCCAGACCAGCAGAATTAAACCGGCCTGTAGCAGGAGGGGGATTAGAAGCGGTTCATAATACATAGTGATTCCTGAGGTTTTTCAAGGTTTTTTTAGGGTTTATCGAAACTTCATCAGCACCGAACGAGTGTATATTCCTGCCATCAGGATGGTATGTTGTTTATTGGCTTTTTGTCAGCGTGCCTATGGGTTCGTAAAAATTAAATACTGGCTAATTCCAGTCCAGTCCAGGCGACAACAATCATTTTCCATGGAAAGTGGAGTGCTCTCAACAAAAAATTTGAAACTGATTTGAACAAGCCTCTGTAAGAATTTAAAACGATGAAGCTTATCCTACCAGAATCAATCAGCCACTGTCAGTCAGTAGCTGTAATTACGCGATCTCCGAGCCTCAGGAGCGCTATAAAGCGCGGCATCAATGATTGCCCAGAGGTGGAATACCCAACCCATCAGAATCAGCCAGAAAAATGCCGTCAATAGGAAAAACATAATGGCTTTGAACCAACTACCTTGAATTAATTGCCCGAGACCGGGGATAAAAAAGCTAGCCAGTGCGGCAATAACATTTCCAGCAGATCCTTGTCCGTTCATATTGTTCTCCCGATACTTATTAATGAAGTTTATAGGTAACTATATGCGAATATCGTGCCATAAAAGATATGTGCTAGATAAGCAATAGTAGTGGGCATTAGGCGACTATTTCCGCTGTAGCTTGTTTAATAGGTGGTTAATTTGACCAGAAAGTAGTCATTTATCTGAGTTATGTACGACATTAGCGAGGGTGGCTTTGACCAATTCAGGTGGGTGCAGGTTGGCATCGAGGATGCGATGAGTTACCGGCGTATTCAACCCAATGCCAAAATCTGCTGAGCAAGCGAGTGCAGTTTCAGAAATAGCCATCTGAGCTTTACGCAAGCGGTAGGGATTGGTGAGTGAGTAAGTGAGGCGCCAGGTTACTGCATGATCGCCTGTGGTAACTACATTGATTCTAGCATCCGATTCTGGGTCAATGCCGGATTCTATTTCACAGGCTTGCTTGTGTACTTGAGTAAGAAAGGCTTTGATGTTTTCCATTTCAGAACCATAGCCAATATTAAATTCAACAAAATCCTTGATCGTGTCGTCATGATTGATGACTTCTATGACTTGATTACGGAACATTGAATTGGGAATGATAATGCGTTGCCCATGCACCAAGTCACGAAAAGCAGTTTCGATTAATGAGGTTCTGAGGGTAATTGCCAGCAGGTCGAGCTTTCTTACCCGGACAACACTACCGGGTACCACATCGGTTTTATACAGCAAAATTAAACCGTTAATGTTATCCGGTAGCCACAGGTCTTTGGTAAAAAAGATCAGCACTGCCAGACCTCCCAGCACACTAGTCTGTCGTAGCCATCCCTCCAATCCCCAGATTGTAAGGGTGGTGAGCAGCAAAAAAGCAATTACGGTGACCAGTACAACAATCGATACCAGTCGGCTTTGATAAGTTTCATAATGAATTAACTCGCCCTGAACTTCTCGTTCCCGACCAAATCTTTTAATAACCAGCAGATGTGTCAGCAGCATTAAAATATAGCTGATAATTAGGGTTGCTCCGGTCTCAGTTAATTGCTTGATGATTTGTGGATTGCAATTATCAGCCTGGCAGTCTTTCAGCCCGAATGTAACCCCAGGAATAAAGGCAATAAGGTACATAATCAGCAGCATGAATGAGAGGCTACGCATGGTCAGCATCCGTGGGCGTTTGCGGCTTGCAGCGGCACCCTGAATGCGATTTAATAAAATGCCGGAGAATAGAAACAGCGCAATATTAAGGCCAATGACGAAGACATCCAGCAGGCTAAAGCTGCCGAGCAGATTAAGAATATGTTCAAGCATGCGATTATGCTAACACGAGCGATACATCCAGATTGGCATAGAAAATATATCAAAGGGGTCTTCCACGGCTCGACTTCCACAGACAATATTGCCATTTGGAAGTTTAATTCTATTCTGCATTACGCCATCTGAGCTCTTCCACTGATCCAAAACTATAGCCTTGATCGGTAACTGGGCTGCTCTAAACATAGTCGGTGTATAGCTAACAGCTTTGCGGGTCCAGTTTTCCGGTAATTTTTGACTGTTGAATTCCCCCAGTCTTGCAGATTTTGTAAGCTTTCTATTTTCTTGCAGTTGTTGAATTAACTGACTGTGCAGATAATCGGAGGATACTGCCAGACTAGCGTTTTGTTGATCATGATCTATGGGCTTATCTTCCTCTTCAGCGCTAGTTGGTATTGCTGCTTGTGCTATCTCGCGCTCCTTCGGTGGTGGCGGTTCTTCGAGGGTTTCAACAACAACTATAGGTTCGGGCTTAGGTTTAGGTTTAGGCTCTTCGGGTTTGATTGTTTCAAGCGGTGCCGGTTGCAGGCTGACAGACAATAAAGTTAAAGCTGGCTTTTCTACAGCTGTGCTTTGCACACTTGGTGTGAGCCTAGCCAACATAACAATAAAAACAAAATGGATTAGCAGCGCAAATAGCAGCGGAAACTTATATATTTCTGTTAGTTTCCTATGTTTGAATTTATTGGTTTGCGGCATTAGGTTTTATCTTTATTCGCGTCTGTGGGGATTATCGCAAATGTCAGGTTAAATCAATATTAATTTAATAAATAAGATAAACTTATTGGCGAGGCCATGCACTTGAATTTGAGCATGGGAAATACTAAGGAATAGCATGGCTTATAAAAATATAAATGTCAGCAGCATGCAAATATGCTAACGGCTTTTTATGACCGCTTGCGGGACTGTATTGCAGTTGCGCAAGTGGAAGACAAGTGCAGTATGGTAGCCAGCCTTTGGGCCGAGGTTTCAGTGCAACAAATTGAATTGAGCGGCGATCCTGTACAGGCAATAGCAGAAGCTGGGCGGCCGGCGTTGCCGTTATTGGTTCACCCGGCAAAAGTCCCCCGACGACGATTGGGTAGCGAGCTCGGGCGCGCCAGTCTTGTGCATGCTATTGCGCATATCGAATTTAATGCAATTAATCTGGCACTTGATGCGGCCTATCGCTTTCGTGATTTTCCTGCCAAGTATTATACTGATTGGCTTTCGGTAGCCTGGGATGAGGTTCGTCATTTTCGCATGTTGCAACAACGGCTTGAAACGATGGGCCATCAATATGGCGATTTCTCCGCGCATAATGGCCTTTGGGAAATGGCCGTTAAAACCGCAGCTGACCCGATGATTAGAATGGCGCTCGTGCCCCGGGTGCTGGAAGCGCGTGGTCTTGATGTAACGCCTGCCATGATCACCCGATTAGAAGCCGTAGGTGATTCACAAACAGTCGAAATATTACAGGTCATATTGGCGGAGGAGGTCCGCCATGTAGCTATTGGTTCAGATTGGTTTCGCTGGTGTTGTCAACAGCGTGGGCTTGATTATGAACAAGTGTTTCGGCAGCTCTTGGCAGAATATTATGGCATCTTAAAAGGTCCTTTCAACCAATCAGCGAGGCTAGAGGCAGGCTTTTCAGTTGCAGAGCTTGAACATCTCATTCGTCAGGCTGAAGCGAATTAATCCCCAGCCTTATGCGTGGGCATGAATGCCCACCCTACCAAAACCCGCAATGCTCGGCTTAAGAGATTTTAACCAACTCAATGCTATTTTTGTCGGCTTCAATTAACCACCCGTTTTGATGCCAATCGCCAAGCACCATCCGTTTGTAGGGTTTGCCAGCTATAGCCAGATCATGCACGGCGGGGCGATGGGTGTGGCCGTGAATCAGGGTTTTTGACTG
Organism: Lysobacterales bacterium; assembly: GCA_021648045.1. Taxonomy (GTDB): domain Bacteria; phylum Pseudomonadota; class Gammaproteobacteria; order Xanthomonadales; family SZUA-36; genus SZUA-51. The sequence continues at coordinate 48,770 of JAKITM010000006.1, read as the reverse complement.
GTGCTCGCGGAAGGCGTTAATTACGGCATTATTGTTGACATCCATAATGCTATTATCGGCGTTGGCTGTGTGTTGCATGCTCTCGCTACGGGCTTGCTGCGCCATGTTAATGCGTTCGGCGATAGTATGTGAAAGGAAGGTTTTCTGCCATACCGGATTGCGTACCTGGGTACGAAAAGCCTGGTAGGCGGAGTCATCTGTACACAGGCTATCGCCGTGCATCAGCAAAACCTGCCGCCCATAAAGATCAATTTCAAGCGGGTCGGGAATCAATTCCCAGTTTGCGTGTTTGGCATAGGTTTCACCCAGCAGGAAATCCCGATTACCATGTTGAAAATAAATCCGCATGCCCTGATCTGATAAGCGGGTACATATGCGGGCAACTTCGCTGGCGGTTTCGCCAATCGCATCATCACCTATCCAGTACTCGAAAATATCACCTAGTAGATAAAGGGCATCGGCGCCCTGAACACGGGTTTCCAGCGTGTTCAAAAACAAGCTAGTGACTTCCGGGTGTTTATCATCCAGGTGTGTATCAGAGATAAAAAATGTTTTACCGTTTTGCAGCATCAAACAGGTATCCTGTGTTTATTCCGTCAACATTTTGGCGGAAATTATGATCACGGTCTCAATTGGTACATCAGTCATGTCTTTAGCCACACCAGTTTCTACGAAGCGGATATCATCGACAACATCCATACCTTCAATTACTTTGCCAAATACGGCGTAGCCGTCATTTATAGGGCTTTTATCGAGTGAGCGATTATCCTGAACATTGATGAAGAATTGTGCAGTCGCCGAGTCAGAGATGTTGGTGCGCGCCATGGCAATACTGCCACGCAAGTTTTTGAGTCCATTTTCGGCTTCATTTTTGATCGGAGGATTAGTTTCCTTTTTAGACATGTCGGTGTTAAACCCGCCACCCTGGATCATGAAGTGTGAGATTACCCGATGGAAAATGGTATCTGTGTAGAAGCCGGAGTTGACATAATTGATAAAGTTTTGGGTGGAAATAGGCGCTTTTTCTGCATTCAGCTCAATGGTGATGTCACCTTTGCTGGTCTGTAGTAACACGGTGGGCTGTGCTGATGAATATACAGTGCTGCTCAGGAGCAGAAATAACAGGGTAATTAAACCAGTTCTCATAGCGATTGGTCCTTTATAGTTATAGTAAGTTTAGAGCCTAATGATACCGAATTTAGCAGGGAATTTCTTAAATTTACCCCAATCCCCAGATATAGACTTTCCAGGAGGGGAGTTTAAGATACTGGAGACTGGAGTGATTAGCAGGAGTTAGCCGGTGCACAGCAATTGATAAGGTTCGCCCCATAAAGTGGCAGAAGAATGAGTTGCTGTTGCTGGATCAACGACTATTACAGGATACACACAATAGCTATGCCTAAATTCCGCGCCAGCGGTAGCTCAGGCGATCACAGACCTAGTGGTTCGTGGTGCCGTCTGCGACTGGCGTTGCTAAATGTATTGGTGACAGAGCGGGGTGTGTTGGAGCAACCGACTAAAGACGCTATCAGTGAATTATTTCTTGTCTCTTAAGCGCCGTTTTGAAACCTATTTGAGCACATCAAACAGGGGTCGGCTGCAGCTATTTAATGCAGTAAAATCAGGCGGTTTCTGGTATAATTACTGACTTCCCTGCGGGCCTTAAATAAGCTTGCGAAAAGCTCGTTTTATATGTTAATAAAATAATAAATAACAATAAGATAGGGCGTACTTAGAGAGATTCTATCACTATGGCAGAAATGGCCAAAGAAATCCTACAAGTTAGTCTCGAAGATGAAATGAAACAATCCTACCTCGATTACGCCATGAGCGTAATTGTAGGGCGGGCTTTACCTGATGTTCGAGATGGTCTGAAACCGGTTCACAGACGCGTGCTTTTTGCCATGCGCGTGCTCGGAAATGACTGGAATAAGGCGTATAAAAAATCCGCCCGTGTCGTAGGTGATGTCATCGGTAAGTACCATCCGCATGGCGATACTGCGGTTTATGACACCATCGTTCGCATGGCGCAGCCTTTTGCGATGCGTTATATGCTGGTAGATGGTCAGGGTAATTTTGGTTCGGTAGATGGCGACTCGGCAGCCGCCATGCGTTATACCGAGGTTCGAATGACCCGGCTCGCACATGAGTTACTGGCCGATCTAGATAAAGATACCGTAGACTTCACCCCCAATTATGATGAGTCCGAATACGAACCTTCAGTTCTACCCACCCGGGTTCCAACTTTACTGATCAATGGTTCTTCCGGTATTGCTGTAGGTATGGCAACCAATATACCACCGCATAATATTGTCGAAGTTATCGATACCACCATCGCCTTGATTCATAATCCAGAATTAAGTATTGATGAGTTAATGCAAACGCTGCCTGGGCCAGATTTCCCCACTGCAGGGTTTATCAATGGTGCCAGCGGGATTGTCGAGGCGTATAAGACGGGTAAAGGCCGTATCTATATGCGCGCCCGTTCGCATATCGAAACCGATGAATCTTCGGGTAAGCAGTATATTATCGTCACTGAATTACCCTATCAGGTAAACAAAGCCCGGCTGTTGGAAAAAATCGCCGATCTGGTTAAGGAAAAACGCCTGGAAGGCATTAATGTCTTGCGTGATGAGTCCGATAAAGACGGAATGCGCATGGTGATTGGCCTTAAACGCGGTGAAGTTGCTGAAGTCATACTCAATAACCTTTACCAGCACACAGCCATGCAGAATGTCTTTGGCATTAATATGGTGGCTTTGATCAATGGCCAACCAAAACTTCTAAATCTTAAGCAGATTCTGAGCGCATTTATTCGCCACCGGCGCGAGGTTGTTACCCGGCGTACATTGTTTGAGCTACGCAAAGCCCGCAATCGCGCACATACCCTTGAGGGTTTGACGATTGCTTTGGCAAACCTTGATGAAGTTATAGAATTGGTTAAAACTTCAGCTAATCCCGCCGAAGCTAAGGAACGCCTGCAGGCCAAGCATTGGGAGGCTGGATTGGTTAAAGCCCTGCTCGGGCAGGCAGGTGCAGATCTTTCCCGCCCTGAGGATCTGGATGCGCAATATGGTTTGCATAAAACCGGCTATCTGTTAACTACTGAGCAGGCACAAGCTATTCTCGATCTGCGCTTACACCGTTTAACCGGTTTGGAACAGGACAAGCTCACTGAAGAATACGAGCAAATACTACAAACAGTGCGTGAACTGCTCAATATTCTGCAGGACCCAGAGCGCTTAATGGAAGTGATTCGCGAAGAGCTCGAAGCCATTCGTGAGTTATACGGTGATGAGCGCCGTTCAGAAATTCTGCAAACACGGCTAAATTTAAGCCTTGAAGATCTTATCGTCGAAGAAGATGTGGTGGTGACATTATCACATGCAGGTTATGTGAAATCTCAAACTCTTGATCGTTATCAGTCCCAACGGCGCGGTGGTAAAGGTAAGTCTGCTACCAAGATGAAAGAACAAGACTTTATCGAACAATTGTGGGTGGCAAACACCCACGACACCATGCTCTGCTTTACTTCACGGGGTAAGGTGCATTGGATGAAGGTTTACCAAATTCCTCAGGCCAGTCATATAAGCCGAGGTAAGCCGATAGTGAATCTGCTGCCATTAGAAAAAGGCGAGCGGGTCAATGCTATTTTACCCGTGCGTGAATTTTCTGAAGATTTGTTTGTCTTTTTTGCTACCGCCAATGGTAGTGTTAAGAAAACCATCTTGCCTGCGTATTCGCGTCCCAGGGCCAATGGTATTTGGGCGATTGAACTACCAGATGACGATACATTAATCGGGGTTGCCTTAACCGATGGCAACCAAGACATTATGCTGTTCTCAAGTTCCGGCAAATGTATCCGCTTTAATGAAACCGATGCCCGCCCAATGGGTCGTCAAACCCGCGGTGTTCGTGGTATCAAGCTTAAACCGGGCGAAAAAGTGGTCTCTATGTTGGTGGCTACCGAAGGTGATGTGCTTACCGCAACCGAGCGCGGCTTTGGCAAGCGCACCAGGCTGGAAGAGTTCTCTGTGCAGGGCCGTGGTGGAATGGGTGTTATTGGAATCAAGACATCTGCACGCAATGGCCATTTGGTCGGTGCTCAACTGGTATTGGATGAAGATGATATCATGCTGATCTCTGACAACGGTACACTGGTAAGAACCGGTGTTGAGGGGATTTCAACACTTGGCAGAAACACCCAGGGTGTTACATTGATTAAAGTAGGTGAGTCGGAAAAACTTGTTGGTTTGGCGAGAATTGAATCGATGCTGTCGGAAGATGATGAGCTATCAGATTCTGAGGTTTCAGATTCAGAGGCTGAAGCTCAGCCCGAACCTACTGATGCTCAAGAAGACTCAGCAAGCGAATAAATGCTGGCTCAGTAAATGAAAAAGCCCGGCTTGCCGGGCTTTTTTAATTCTTCAGTTTGAGGTTTTAGCAGGGTTTTAGCAGGATTCTTGCTGTAGAACTGTAAGTATATGCTCGGCTGATGAGACTTGAAATTCACCGGTAGCCTCGACAAATAGATGAGTGAGGATACCGTTGTCAGCTATAAATGCAAAACGTTTACCGCGTTGGCCCATCTCAAATGCACTAGCATCCATTTCCAGGCCGATGGAACGTACAAATTCCCCATTACCATCCGCTAGCATATCGATATTATCAGCACCGGCGGATTTCCCCCAAGCATGCATAACAAAGCTATCATTGACTGCGGTGCAGGCAATTGCATCGATATTCAATTGATTAAATTCTTCGAGTTTATTGATAAATCCGGGAAGGTGGCTGTTTGAACAGGTAGGTGTAAATGCACCTGGTACTGAAAATAATAAAACTTTACGATTAGCAAAGTAAGCGTCTATTTCTACCATGCTTGGGTCTGAATCAGACATTTGTAAAAAATGTCCGGGCGGCAGTTTATCCCCAATTTTTATACTCATTGAAGTAGAAACTCTTAACCCGACAGAGCAGTTTTTACAGCTTGGAGTAAATCTTTGGAGTTTACCGGTTTGGTAATATAAGCCACTGCACCTTGGCGCAATCCCCAAGCACGGTCGAAATCATTGCTTTTGGTCGATACGAAAATTATAGGAATAGCTTTGGTTGAGCTGTCCCTGCGTAATTTTCGGGTAACGGTATAGCCATTCATATCTGGCATTACAATGTCCATTAGTATCACATCAGGGCGGGTGGTTTTTGCCGCTTCTAAGCCTGACTTGCCGTTTTCGGCAGTAAGTACCTCGTGACCTTCCGGCTCAATGATTTGCTTAATTGCATACATTTGTGCCGGGGAGTCGTCAACAATTAGTATTCTAGCCATTTTTATATCCTAAATTGGGGGGTGACTTGGCTACAAGCATACCCAAAGCATGAAAATAGTTCCAGACAATTCGGCTGAATTGTTGAAATACTAAATTAAGCGTCAATTTTCACCAGTGTACGACCAAGACTTTTGCCGGAGAGCATCTTTGTAAAGGTAGAGTCGAGTTCTTCCAAACTAATTTCTTGACGGACAATTTGTTCAAGAGCGGGTGGTTTCCAACAACTGCCAAGGTTTTCCCAAAGTTGCAGGCGGATATCAAGCGGGCACTGGGATGAATTAATACCCAGTAGGCTAATTCCGCGAATAATGAAGGGCATTACAGTGCTATTAAATCCTAAACCTGCTGCCATCCCGCAACTGGCTATATTGCCCCAAGGTTTAATGACTCGGGTTAGTCCATTGAGCATATCTGCGCCAAGATTATCAATAGCGCCAGCCCAGCGGGCTTTTTCCAATGGGTTTTCACCCCAATGCAGATCCCGTGAGGAGATGCACTGAGTTGCTCCCAGTGATTGCAAACAATCAAATTGCTCGGTCTTGCTACTGATGGCGTGGACTTCGTAACCGGCCTTATTTAACAGGCTAATCGCTAGACTGCCAACACCACCGCTAGCTCCCGTTACCACAATGGGGCCTTGCTCGGGTGTCTGCCCGTTTTGCTCCATCCGCCACAAGCACAGGGCGGCGGTGAAACCCGCGGTACCCAATATCATAGCTTCACGCAGATCCAAACCCTCTGGGCAGGGGATTAGCCACTGGCTGTCGGCATTAAAATATTCGCTATAGCCACCGTCTCTAGTTTCGCTTAGCCCGCAGCCGGTAACCAGAACTTTATCACCAGGCTTAAAGTTGTCAGCCGCTGAACTAACCACGACTCCGGCAACATCGATACCGCCGTTTAGCGGGAAGCGCCTGAGGATTTTACCTTTACCGGTTGCTGCCAGTGCATCTTTGTAATTTACCGAGGACCACTGCACTTTAATAGTGACATCACCCGAGGAGAGTTCAGACAGTGGCATTTGCTGTAATCCAGCGCGATAACCCTTACGGTCGAGTTGAATCCTATAGGCAAAGCCCGTGTCAGGAAGCCCCATATTAATTCACCCGGTGAATCGCATGTTTGTGTATATTCAGGGCAGCCTCATGCACAGCTTCCGAAAGTGTTGGATGAGCATGAACGATAAGAGCGAGGTCTTCTGAGCTACCGTGGAACTCCATTGTTACTACACATTCTGCAATCAGTTCGGATGCATTGGCACCGATAATATGTGCGCCAAGCAATTCATCAGTAGTTGCATCAGCCAGCAATTTCACCATTCCAGCAGGTGCACCACCGGCTAATGCCCGGCCATTGGCTGCAAAGGGAAAACTACCGCTCTTGTATTCGATTCCATCCGCTTCTAACTGCTGCTCGGTTTTGCCAACCCAAGCAATTTCTGGCTCGGTATAAATAACCCAGGGTATAGTGTTGAAATCAAGGTGACCGTGTTTACCGGCAATCCGGTTGACCACCGCCACGCCTTCTTCGGATGCCTTGTGCGCCAGCATTGGGCCGCGTACTGCATCACCAATGGCGTAGACATTTGCGCTGCTAGTCAGGCAATTATCATCGACTTCAATTTGTCCACGGTCGCTCAATTTTACGCCGCAATCTTCAGCCAACAGACCCTCAGTAAAGGCTTTTCTGCCGACGGCAACTAAGAGGCGGTCGAAGCTGAGTTGCTGTTCACCGTCTTTAGTGTCGATGGTAACTTCCACTTGTTGGCCTTTTACACCGGCACTTTTTACCATTGTGTTGAGCTTGATATCGAGCTTTTGTTTGCGGAATTCGCGCGCGGCCAGTTTGGCGATATCTTTATCGGCAACGCCGAGGAATTCCGGCAATGCTTCAAAAATGGTAACTTCGCTACCCAGTCTGGACCAGACTGAACCCAACTCCAGGCCAATTACGCCGGCACCAATAACTCCAAGGCGTTTTGGCACACTATCAATATCAAGAGCGCCGATATTATCAATAATATATTCGCCATCAAATGCAATTCCTGGGATTTCGATGGACACCGAGCCGCTGGCCAGAAGGATATTCTTGCCCTCCAACTCAATAGCATCGCCGGAAATTTGGTTTACCGTTACCCGGTGGTCTTTCTCTAGGGTTGCTGTGCCGTGGAAAAAAGTAACTTTATTGGCTTTGAATAACTGTGAAATACCACCGGTTAACTGTTTTACAATTTTATCTTTACGACCAATCATGGTTGCTACATTCATGCTTACATTATCTGCACTTATCCCATGCTCCGCATAAGTATGTTGCAGGTGATCGTAGTGCTTGCTTGAATCGAGCAAAGCTTTGGATGGAATACAGCCGACATTTAGGCAGGTACCACCTGGGGCAGCTTGTCCGTCTTTACCAATAGATTTATCAATACAGGCAGTTTTAAGTCCGAGTTGGGCTGCATGAATGGCCGCAACATAACCCGCTGGGCCAGCGCCGATAACGATTAAGTCAAATTTATCTGTCATGATTTTCTCACTTATTCCTTAAAGGCCCAACAGCAGGCGGGCGGGATCTTCAAGTGCATTCTTAATTGTAACCAGATACTGCACAGCTTCTTTACCATCGATAATTCGGTGGTCGTAGCTGAGGGCAGTAAACATCATTGGCCGGGCGACAATGTCACCATTAACTACCACAGGCCGCTCTTTAATTGTGTGCATTCCCAAAATGGCGCTCTGTGGTGGGTTGAGCAGCGGGGTTGATACCAAGGATCCAAATACACCACCGTTGGTTATGCTGAAAGTGCCACCTTGAATGTCTTCTAAGCTGATGCTGCCATCGCGTGCGCGGCGAGCATACTCGGCAATACTTAACTCGATTTGCGCAAGGCTCATGTTTTCAGCATTACGCAGGACCGGTACCATCAGGCCACGGTCGGTCGAAACCGCAATGCCGATATCCATATAGTTGTGATAGACAATCTCATTGCCATCCAGAGAAGCGTTAACTATGGGATGTTTTTTCAGAGCTTCGCAGCTGGCTTTTACAAAAAATGACATCAACCCCAGTTTGACCCCGTGGGTTTCGATGAACTGTTCTTTATACTTTTTACGCAAATCCATCACCGCTTTGAGGTCTACTTCATTGAATGAAGTCAGAATAGCGGCAGTGTTTTGTGCCTCTTTCATGCGCTCGGCAATGCGGCTGCGCAAGCGGGTCATTTTTACCCGCTCTTGATGCCGGGAACCGCCACCACTGATAAATTCAACCACATCTTTTTTGGTAATTCGCTGTCCGCGACCGCTACCTTTGATGTCTTTGGCATCCAAGTTTTCTTCGCTGACCATGCGTCGAACCGAAGGCGCCAGTTTTTCTGTATCAGCAGGTTTCCCTGCTTCAGCCTGTGTCGTGGAATCAGTAGCAGTTTCAGTATCAGCAGCAACACCAGAATCGGCTGGGGCAGCTTCGACTTCGCCTTCTTCGATGATAGCAATCACCTGACCGGAAACCACCGTTTCGCCCTCTACTTCGCGTATTTCAATAATGGTGCCATCTACCGGGGACGGCACCTCAAGTACGACTTTATCGGTTTCAAGGTCAACAATATTTTCATCTCTGAAAATGGTTTCACCCGGTTTCCGGTGCCAACTGGCAATGGTGGCATCGGCCACGGATTCTGGGAGGACGGGAACTTTGATTTCTATACTCATGCCTGAATTACCTGATATTAAGTAAGGTTAAGATGACTCGATATCGAGTGCCTGATTAACTAACAGTTGTTGTTCCTGCAGATGCACGGAAAAATATCCAACCGCAGGTGATGGTGAAGTCTGGCGACCGATATAAGACAATGTATGTTGTGCCGAAATACAGGCCTCAAGGTGGTGCCTGATTTGATACCAAGCACCCTGATTTTCGGGTTCTTCCTGGCACCATATAACTTCTTTTGCATTAGGGTAGCGAGACAATGTTTCGACAACTTTCGCCTGCGGGAAGGGGTAGAGTTGCTCGATACGCACCAGGGCGATATCTTCTATACCAGCATCTTCTCGCTTTTCGTGCAGGTCGTAATAGACCTTGCCAGAACACAGTACCACGCGTTTTACACCCTGCTTGAACTTAGGCTTTGCGCTTTCTTTATCGGTGTAATCACGATCATCAATGACTAATTGGAAGCCGCCTTCGCTCAGCGCACACATGGGTGAGCTGGAGGCTTTGTTCCTGAGCATGCTTTTTGGTGTCATTACCACCAATGGCTTGCGATAAGGGCGCATCATTTGCCGGCTGATAAGGTGAAACATTTGTGCCGGAGTGGATGGTATACAAACTTGAATATTATTATGCGAACACATCTGCATAAATCGCTCAAGTCGGGCGGATGAATGTTCCGGTCCCTGGCCTTCATAGCCGTGTGGTAGGAATAACACCAGCCCGCACAGGCGACCCCACTTGGCTTCGCCGGAGGTAATAAACTGATCAATTACGACTTGCGCACCGTTGGCAAAATCACCAAACTGTCCTTCCCATATAACCAAAGTGTCGGGGTCAGAGGAGGCATAACCGTATTCAAAGCCCATCACTGCTTCTTCGGAAAGTAGTGAGTCAATAATGGTAACTCGGTTCTTTTCAGCACTTCGCGGTGATAAGTTAGCCAGCGGGGTGTAGCTTTCCATTTGCAACTGGTTATGCAACACAGCATGTCGGTGAAAGAAAGTTCCGCGACCGGAGTCCTGGCCAACTAGGCGTAAACTAAAATCGTTCTCAACCAGGCGGGCATAGGCGAGTGTTTCGGCAAACCCCCAGTCAATCATGATGTCTTCATTGGCCATGCGCACCCGATTATCCATGATTTTTTGTACACGCGGGTGCAGTTTGAATTTTTCGGGCAATGTGGTCAACTGGTTAGACAGTCGCTGTATCTCAGCGATTGGCAGAGAAGTATCTACAGCTTCGTCCCATTCACGATTAAGATGGGGTTTCCAGTCAACAATGAATTCAGGTTCACCCTGGTGATGTTGTGGACGGGCAACCGACTCACCGCGGTCAAGTGCATCGCGAAAGTCGCTAACTGATTGCTGAGATTGCTCGCGGGTAACAACACCCTCATTAGCCAACTGCTCGGCATACTTATGCCGTACAGTCTGCATTTTTTTAATCACTTTATACATAATCGGCTGGGTGGCCGAAGGTTCATCAGCTTCGTTGTGACCGTGGCGACGATAACTCACCAGATCAACTACTACATCTTTTTTAAACTGATGGCGGAAGTCTGAGGCTGCTTGCATGGCGAAATGAACGGCTTCAGGGTCGTCAGCATTTACATGAAAAATAGGTGCCTGTACCAGTTTGGCAACTTCGGTACAGTAAAGAGTAGAGCGCGTGTCCAGCGGATTCGATGTGGTGAAACCAATCTGGTTGTTAACGATGACATGTAGACTGCCACCGACCGCAAATCCTCGTGCCTGAGACATATTGAATAACTCCATGACTACACCCTGACCGGCAAAAGCGGCATCACCATGAATAATTATCGGTAGAACTTGTTCGCGGTTTTGATCATTGCGCCGGGTTTGTCGGGCGCGAGTGGAGCCTACAACCACCGGGTTTACGATTTCCAGATGCGAGGGATTAAACGCTAAAGCAAGATGAACTTTTTTACCGTTTACATCAATGTCTGATGAATAACCCAGGTGATACTTAACATCACCGGCAGTAAGTTCGGCATGGTCGGGTAGTTTCCCAGCAAATTCTGCAAATAAGTCGGCAGAGGGCTTGCCCATAATGTTAACTAAGACATTAAGTCGGCCCCGGTGAGCCATCCCCAGTACTAATTCTTGGACTCCGAGTTCGGCATTATGGAAGATTGTTTCATTCAAAAAGGAAATTAGCGTATCTGAGCCTTCAAGTGAAAAGCGCTTTTGACCGGTGAAGCGGGTGTGCAGGTATTTTTCAAGGCCTTCAGCACCAGTGAGTTTTTGCAGTATGCGTTTTTTAATCTCAACAGATGGAGAGTGACTGGTACTACCCTCAAGGCGTTGCTGTAACCAGCGCCGTTGCTTGGTGGAGGTGATATGCATATACTCGGTGCCGAGGTAGCCACAATAACTGCGCTCACAAATAGCGATAATTTCACGCAGCTTTAGGCGGGTTTCGGCAGCTAGCGAACCGGTATCGAATTCGCTTTCAAGGTCGTCATTACTCAGATCGTGCGCGCTCAGATCCAGATCCGTGAAGTCCGGGCGGTCGCTGAGACCGAGCGGATCCAAATTAGCTTTCTGGTGGCCGCGAACACGGTAGGCATTAATAAGTTTGAGTACACCTGCCTGTTTGTGGTCCAGCATGGAGCTGTCGGCAGATGCTACTGGTAATTGTGCCATCGAACGGAAGTGTTCGACAACTTCAGAATGATTTCTATCTACGCTATTTTCATCCGCAGATTGCAGCGAAGAAAAAAATTGCTGCCATTGTTCAGCCACCGAATGGCTATCGGCGAGCCAATCTTCATACAGGGATTCTACGAACGGAGCATTACTGCCAAACAAGTAAGAACTGGCGCGTAATTTTTCCAGCTGAGAGTTCACATTTCATCCTTTCTATTAAATAATCGCGGTTCAGGCTTTAACACCCAAAAACTAGCGTAAGCCAACTGCGAATTATACCCCAGTCCTAGCACAGTGGGGGCAATTACCACGAACTGATAAAACCCGAGATTGACTGCTTAGGCGTGATTTTCAAAGAAAAAATGGCCCTTATTGTAAAGCGTGGTTATTACTTGAATAGTTGTGGTATCTAGAAGGATGTTTTGTGTTTTAAAATTCAGAGTATCGGCGGGTTCGCAGATTAGTTCAGCTAATTGCTGTGGGCATTCTATTTTCATGCCTGTAGCATATAACCAGCTTGAGTTATTATCACTACGCCAGCAAAACCGCGACCACGGGTTGCGGTAAAGCACGCCAGCATCTGCTAGCAGTATTGCCATTTCGTTTTCTCCCAGAGCAACTTGTGCCGGCTCCGGAGCTCCGCTCAAACGATAAGCGCAGATAAATTGACAGAACCAATCGGCCAAATCAGGGTTTTGAGTCAGTTCATTGCTGGAATCAAAACTGCTATTAAGCAACATTTGAACGCGTGTAATGGCTTGCTGGTCTACTTTCCCCAGGCTTGCATCAAGGTCATTATTGGTTAAATCCGCATCCTGGTAACGACCACCTTGATCGTCGCTATGGGAGAACCACTCGGCAAGGTGTGCAAATAGCTCCGCGCGGGAAGGTGCCCTTAAACCAATGGAATAACTCAGACAGGGCTCCAGTGCGACCCCAAAATGAGCAACATTCGGCGGTAGGTAAAGTAGATCGCCCGGCTCTAGGTCCCAGCTTTGATCGCCGCTGAATTCCCGTAGCACTTTAATTTCTTCGTGATCTAACAGCTCAGGATTATAAGTATCAGAAATTTGCCAGCGGCGTTTGCCGCTAGCCTGGAATAAAAACACATCGTATTGGTCGGTATGCGGGCCGACCGAGCCACCGGCGGCGGCAAAACTAATCATAATGTCATCCAGGCGCCAACTGGGTAGGAAGCTAAAATTGGACAACCATTGTTTTAATGGCGGGTAATGTTTTTCAACATCTTGAACCAGCAGTGTCCAGTCGGCCTCGCCCAGTTGAGTGTAATCTTCGCTCTCAAATGGGCCGTACTCTACTTTCCAATTATGCTTTGCATGTGTGCCGCTAATCAAGCGGGCTTCGGTATTTTCTTCTGCAGCTATACCCGCTAACTCATCGGCATTGACCGGTAGACACTTCTCAATTCCCGGCCAGACCGCCCGCAATAGACAAGGTTTTTTCTGCCAATAGTCGCGCAGAAACTCTGCTGTTGTCATTTCCCCCAGCGGGAAGCTGTCGGGGGGTACCAAACCGTCTATGGTATTCATTCGTTGCTGCTGAAATTTGTGAGTGAACGAGCCAGTTGCGCTGCATTACCTACATAAGCCGAGGGTGTGAGTTCGCTCAAGGGCTGTTTAACACTATCGGGTAAATCCAATTCAGTGATGAAGTTTTCTAATACTTCTGCGTTGATGGATTTTCCGCGGGTTAGTTCTTTCAATTGCTCGTAGGGGTTTTCAATGCCATGCAGGCGCATCACTGTTTGTATAGGTTCGGCGAGAATTTCCCAAGAATTATCCAGGTCTTCCGCCAGACGATCAGGGTTTACGCGTAATTTATTCAGGCCTTTCATTAACGATGCCCAGGCAATCAGGCTGTGACCAAAGGCGGTGCCCATGGTTCGTAATACGGTTGAATCAGTGAGGTCGCGTTGCCAGCGAGATATGGGCAATTTGGCTGACAGATGCGCCAGCAGGGCATTGGAGACTCCAAGATTGCCTTCTGCATTTTCGAAATCTATCGGGTTAACCTTATGCGGCATCGTGGATGAGCCAATTTCTCCGGCGACCAAACTCTGGCTGAAATACCCCAATGAAATATAGCCCCAGATATCGCGAGCCAGATCTATTTGGATGGTTTGCGCTCGTTCAACAGCTGCAAATAACTCTGCCATATAGTCGTGCGGTTCAATTTGGGTGGTGTAGGCATTCCACTCCAGTCCCAGCGAGCCGACAAAATCTGCAGAAAGCTGCAACCAGTCATTATTGGGGCAGGCAACGACATGCGCGTTAAAATTACCGACTGCACCATTTATTTTCCCTAAAATGTCTTGTTGGCGAAGTTGTTTGATCTGGCGATCCAAACGCGCGGCCACATTAGCCATTTCTTTACCCAGAGTTGTAGGGCTGGCAGTTTGCCCATGAGTACGAGAAAGCATTGCCAGGTCGGCGTGTTTCACCGCCATTTCAGCTAGCTTATTGCGTAGTTCAAGTAATTGCGGAACAATTATTTGATCGCGTGCATCTTTCAGCATAAGACCATAGGCCAGATTGTTTATATCTTCAGAAGTGCAGGCGAAATGGATGAATTCTGTGTGTGCAGCGAGCTCTGGATTCTTTGAAAACTCTTCTTTCAGGTAATATTCAACCGCCTTTACATCATGATTTGTGGTGGCTTCAATGGCTTTAACCTGTAGTGCAGATTTTTCATTGAAATCGTTCAGTAGTTGATCAAGGTAGGTACCAGCTTGCGCGGAGAGTTTCGGCAAGGCTGGCAGTACCTGTTGCTCTGCTAGCATTTGAAACCAACGAACTTCCACGATTACGCGTCGGTAAATTAAGCCATATTCACTGAATATCGGTCGCAGGCTGGCCGTTTTTGCTGCATAACGGCCATCCACAGAGGTGACTGAGGTCAAGGGCGTGAGATCAAGCATTGTATATCCATCCAGGGTCTTGTCAGCAAGGTCTAATGATACTCCTTTCTGGCATTTTCCGCATGTTAGTCAAGGTAAAATTAAAGCGTAATATAGCGCTAACTTGGCTATAATTAAGTATTGATTCTGCCTTTGGAGCAAATACATAATGACTGTTAAACAGACTGTAAAACAGACTCTTAAAAAGAGTACTAAAAAAACCACGAAAAATACCCAAAAAAACTCTCAGTCTGATTTTCGAAATGAAGCTGACAGTATGGGTACGCTCAAGGTTCCGGTTGATGCATTGTGGGGTGCGCAAACCCAGCGCGCGATTAATAATTTTCCGATTAGCGGGCAGCCAATGCCGCGTTCGTTTATCCGTGCACTTGGCCTGATTAAGGCGGCTGCCGCTACGGTTAATTCAGATTTGGGTTTGCTTTCCAAGACTCGTGCGCGAGCGATTATCTCTGCATCCAAACAAGTTTCGAAGGGTAAGGTTGATGCGCACTTCCCTATCGATGTTTATCAAACAGGGTCCGGTACATCTTCAAATATGAATGCTAACGAAGTGATTACCCGGCTTGCAAATGCGGGCAAGAAAAACGCCCTTATCCATCCTAATGACCATGTCAATATGGGGCAAAGCTCAAATGATGTGATTCCGACAGCGATGCAAGTGAGCGCAAACTTACAGCTTGAAGAGGATTTGTTACCGGCTTTAAAGCATTTGAAATCAACTCTGGATGCGCGTTCAAAAGAACTAAAAAATGTAGTCAAAACTGGACGCACTCATTTAATGGATGCCATGCCGGTAACTTTCGGTCAGGAACTTGCCACCTGGTCCCAACAGATTAACAGTAACATTGACCGCATTCTTTCAGCGCAAAAACGCTTGCGTAAATTACCCCAAGGCGGCACAGCGGTTGGTACGGGTATTAATGCCGAGCCAAAGTTTGCAGCGGCGATGGCGGCAGCCCTAACTGAATCTAGTGGGCTTAAATTTGAGCGTGCGAAAAACTTATTTGAAGGCATTTCCAGCTTAGATGTTGCGGTTGAGTTATCCGGGCAGCTGAAAACTACCGCAGTCAGCTTAATGAAAATTGCCAATGATTTACGCTGGATGAACTCAGGTCCTCTGGCGGGTATTGGAGAAATTGAACTAAAGGCATTACAGCCGGGCAGCTCAATTATGCCGGGTAAAGTAAACCCCGTTATTCCGGAGGCGACAGCCATGGTTTGTGCGCGGGTTATTGGCAACGACAGCACTATAACTATCGCCGGACAATCGGGTAATTTTCAGTTAAATGTGATGTTACCGCTTACTATAGCCAGCTTAACGGAAAGTATTACGCTGCTAGCTAATGTCAGTCGTCTACTGGCCGATAAAGCAATTGCTTCGTTCAAAGTACGCACCGATAACATTGATGTGGCCTTGTCGCGCAATCCCATTTTAGTTACCGCACTGAATGGTGTTATTGGCTATGAGAAAGGTGCAGCAACAGCAAAGCAAGCTTATAAAGAAGGTCGGCCGATACTGGAAGTGGCGCTGGAAACCACCGGATTAACAAAAACAGAATTAAAACGCCTGCTAAACCCACTGGGTTTAACCAAAGGCGGAATTCCCAAGTAAGTTTTTATTTACGACTCGGTAGTTACGCGCAATTCCAATATGCCACGGAACAGCGATTCATTTACTTTAGAGATATAGAAGGGATTAGAAATAATGAGGACAATAATTGAGCCGTTCCGGATTAAAACCGTAGAACCGATTCGAATGACTACAATCGAAGAGCGCCGGGAACTGATAGCAGCTGCTGACTATAATCTGTTTTCTTTGAAATCTGATGATGTCCTGATTGATTTACTGACAGACTCTGGCACTTCCGCCATGAGCACCAATCAGTGGGCGGCACTGATGAAAGGTGATGAGTCTTATGCGGGTTCGCCTTCTTTCTATCGATTTGAAGCGGCTGTAAGAGAGTTGATGCCGTTTAAACATATTATACCAACCCATCAGGGCAGGGCAGCGGAACATATCCTCACCTCAATTATTACCCAAGGTAAGGGCAAAGGCATGATCGTGCCGAATAATACCCACTTTGATACCACCAGAGCGAACTTTGAAGATGCCGGTATTGATGCGCGGGATTTGGTGATAGAAGAAGCCATGGACACCGCCTTGATTCATCCTTTTAAAGGCAATATGGATCTGCAAAAACTCGAAAAACTATTAAGCGAAGAGAGTGCTAATATTCCAATGGTAGAAATCACCATCACCAATAATGCCGGTGGTGGTCAGCCGGTTTCGATGGCAAATATTCGTGCTGTAAAAGCGCTCTGCGACAAGTTTAATAAACCCTTAATTATCGACAGTGCACGGTTTGCCGAAAATGCTTACTTCATTAAACTACGGGAAGACGGCTATCAAGATAAGTCAGTCAAAGAAATTGTGCGTGAAATTTTCTCCTACGCCGATGGCATGACCATGAGTGCGAAAAAAGATGCCTTTTCCAATATGGGCGGCTGGTTGGCACTAAATGATGATGAATGGGCAGAACGAGCTCGCACCCGCCTGATAATGACCGAAGGTTTTCCTACATACGGCGGTTTATCCGGCCGGGATATGGAATGCATAGCAATCGGCTTGGAGGAAATTGTTGAAGAAGATTACTTACAATATCGAATACGCTCTATCCAGTATATCAATGAAGGCCTAGATGAGTTGGGCGTACCGGTAATGAAACCTGCAGGCGGCCATGCCATATTTATTGATGCCAGTAAAATGTTACCGCATATCCCGGCTTTGCAATACCCTGCACAAGCCTTAGCGATTGCCCTGTATATTCAGGGCGGTATTCGCACAGTTGAAATCGGGTCATTAATGTTCGGCCGGCAAGCTGATGGCAGCGAAAAACCGGCAGCTATGGAGTTGGTAAGAATGGCAATGCCACGCCGAGTATATACCCAGGCGCAGGCAGATTATATTATCGAAATATTTGAACAGTTGCGTGAAAACACCAGCAATATCCCAGGTATGGAAATTAGCTATGAGCCAGAATCTTTACGCCATTTCACCGTAAAAATGAAACCGATGGGCGCGGGTTTTAGGTGATTTAATACCCCCCGCCAGCCTAAAAACGAGTAGGGTGGGCATTTATGCCCACGCGGGGTAACTTATAAATATCCCGGAACCTGGTTTTGGTTGGTTTTACGCGTGGGCATAAATGCCCACTCTACGGCTTGAGAGGAATTGTAATGGTAGGCAAAGGCGCAGAAACAGGGCATCTGCAAGCGTTGCTTTCGCGGGTAGGTGAGGGGCTGGATGAATATCTGAAATTTGAGCATCAGGATGCTCAACATGCTGATAAAAACTGGCGCCAACAGCTAGATGTTCCATTGCCGGAAAAAGGTGAGGGTATTGATGCTGTAACCCGTGAGCTAATCGAACAGGTAATTCCAAATGGTAGCGCAATTCCCAAGCCTGGCTTCAGTTCGTTTATTACTACAGGTGCTTCTACTGCCGCTACGCTGGCAGCAACCGCAGCTAATATTGCCTCGCCACAGCGCTATTTGCTCACGGCATTTAATTTTCTGGAAGAGCTCTCGCTCGAATGGCTGGCAGAAATGTGCGGTATTGGCAAACTGAAAGGGGTGTATAGCAGCGGCGGTTCGGTGGCTAACCTTATTGCTCTGGGGGGCGCGCGCCAATATGCTTTTGAACAAATTGGTATTGATCCGGCCGCTGATGGTGTAGATCGCCCGGTAAGAATTTATGCCAGCGAAGAATGCCATCATACGATCCAACGCTCTGTAGGGGTGCTAGGGGTGGGCAGGCGAGCTGTACGGGCAATTGCCTGTGATTCCAAAGGTCGAATGCTGGTCGGTGATCTGCGCATGGCAGTAACTGAAGACAAAGCGAATGGCATTTTGCCAATGGCGATTGTTGCCAATGCCGGCACTACCAATACCGGTGCTATTGATCCCTTGCAGGCGATTGCGGATGTGGCCGAGGAGCATAAAATTTGGTTTCATGTTGATGGTGCCTATGGTCTTCCTGGCATACTGGATGAACGTATCAGCCATCGCTACAAAGGTCTGGAAAGGGCAGATTCTGTGATCGTCGATCCGCATAAATGGCTGGGTGCATCCGTCGGGGTGGCAGCAACATTTGTCCGCGATCGTGACTTGTTGCTACGCGCATTTACTCAAGAGCCTGCTGATTACCTGGAGGGTTCAGTTGATCCGAGCGCTGATGTGTTCGAGCATTCGCTGGACAATTTTGGCATTCCGTACTTTGACTATGGGGTAGAGTTGAGCGCTCCTTGCCGGGGGGTTGTTGTCTGGGCATTGATAAAAGAAATTGGTGTTGAGGGAATGCGCCACCGGGTGAAACAGCACAACGACATGGCTAAAACTATTGCCGATCGCGCGCGTAAGCATCCGAACCTTGAACTACTGATTGAGCCCAGTTTGTCAATTTGCTGCTTCCGTTATGTGGATCCGCAAATTAATGATCTTGATGGCTTCAATCAGCGATTACACCGCCAACTGGTGCGAGAGAATACCTATATGCCGAGCACCACCCGTGTTAACGGTATTCTTGCCTTGCGTCCCTGTTATATCGGCGCCCGGCATCAACCGCCGCAGGCAGAAGAGTTGGTGGAAGCAGTGCTTAGAATTGGTGGTGAATTAGTTAAAGCCGCCAGGGATCGCAACTTGTAACTAGAAGTGTTCTTGAGGAGATTCCGGCGCGGTGGCCGGGAAGACAGACATTGTTGGTCGTTGTTTTTTACTCCTCATGCCGGCTTTAAGCCGGTATCTCCTCACGCAATTTTAAGAATAAACTTAAACGCTAAGGAAAAAACCAGAAAAGACATGAAAAATGTAAACATCCAGCCGTGCATCCATGTAGGGCCCATTTCTTGGATTTTATTTTGCTGAAAATTAAACCGCATCAGCTCCATTTTGCTATCGGCGGGCAGGTAGCCCATGGGGTTAGCGACTAACCAGTTCCACCATTGTTTCTTATGGATAACAGGGGAGATACTGGTGGCGCTGATAGAAAATATATTGATACCACCGCGATTAAGCTTCAGTTCTTTATCAGCGTCAGGCCAGACAAAACCCCAGGCTTGATCATCATTAGCCCAGCGAACCCGTTCAGTGTTTTCCCATTGGTAGTCATTTGGATCAAAGCCGGACTCAATTGTAGTCTGTGTCTCAGCCATGTAGTTCTCACCCGCGTTGGGTTGGACTAGGCCGTAGCTATTTGATAACCACGCGAGCATAAAAATAACTGGGATAGATACCAGTAGAGCAGGGCCGAGTGCCGCACCTAACTGTTTAAAAGCAAGTTTCAGGGTAGTGCCTACCAACGGCATAAGCTCACCCATTTCGCCTTCAAAAGAAGCCATCAGTTTCTGGTTGGATTTTACCTGTTGTTTTAGCCCTTGGATTTTTGCCTGATTGGAGCAGCGCTTAAACAGCCACATGCTGCCATAACCTGCCAGCAGACCCCAAATTATCAGCCTGAATAATTCAGGTATGAAACTTATAAGGCCATCCAACAGGCTGAACAACGGTGCCGGTAAATCAAAAAACCCCATGGTTTATTTATTCTCTTCAGGGTCGCTGATAACCGCATCTACAACTTCATCAGAGGCTGAATCAACAGCAGTTTCCGCTTCTGAACTCTGGTTTTCTTGAGTCTTGGCTTTGTTTTTGCCGCGTTTCAGCATTTTTCTTATAGGCCAGAATAAAATAGCTGCAATGGCAACAACAATAGTAATTACGATGCCAATTAATGAACCAAGAACCGGAATTCCGGCGCCAGGGCCGATATAAGCGTGGGCAGTGCTCGCCAGTAATAACAGTAAGATAGCGAGAATCAGTCGCATAATAATCTCCAAGGATATCTAAAAGGATAACAAGATAACAACCTGTGATTATAACAGCCTGATGGCATTAATTCCGGATTGTTGAGGCAGGGAAGTTAATCTAATTGACAGTTTCGATTTGATTGCCACAATCTCTTATCACCATGACTTAGATTGAATAACCTAGGGTTGCAGCAATGTCACCACATACTTCTGCAATTGTTGCCTTTTGAGTCGCAGTAAAGTTTGGTTGATAATAATCAGGCAGGCTTAATTTCTCGATATATTCGGTACGCTGGGAAGTGTAATTCGCAGGATTAAGTTTGCTGTGTGAAAGGATTTCATCAATAATTCTGCCAGAATCAGCGCAGAGTTCTTCGTACTGGAAAATATAACAAGCATCGCGCAATTCCGGGTCAGCTTCAAGTTGCTTAAATAGTTGTGCATAAGTACTTCGCCACAGCCAAGTCCAGCCAAGAATTTCATCGCCATTACCCCAAGCGGTTTTTATTGCCTCAACAGCTTGCACATCGGCGTAATTTACTAGGCGCCTGCCGGGGCCGAATTCCCAGTGGCCGGCAAACTGTAACTGCTGACCAATTCGCGGGTCGGCCTTCGCCGCTTGAAGGAAAAACTGATGTTGTTTAACCAGCGAGGCGATATGGTTGTAGGGGTTGCGCACAGGGATAATAAAACGAGCTGATGGCATCAGTTTTTTGATGTAGGCAAGCCGGCCAATATTATAGTTACCTTTGGCAAGATAGCGTTTGGCTTTGCGTACTAACAGCAATTTCTGCAGATGCTCTGCATAGAACTTCTCAAAAGCCGGGTGAGTGGTCTGGCGGTCAAGGATATTAGACTGTTGCGGGTCGTGGGTCTGTGGGAAAAAATGATTCCAGAGAACTTCTTCTACCGCCTCAGGACTGTCGGTAGACACCAGTATCCGGTCTTTATGTGCCCGCTCTTCCAGCTTTGGTTCAACAAGTTGGGCGCGTTGGCGTAGGTAATTGCGCCAATAGGGTGTCCATACCCAAGGAAAGTCGCTGTAACGGTGTGCAGTGGTGTCCTCATGCTGATTTAGCATTTCGGTAACGATAGTAGTGCCAGCCCGTGCCAAGGATGTAACATATACTGGCGATTCTATCGATATTTCTTCAAGTTCATCCCTAACGATCCCGCTTTCCAGATTCCCCAGCCCTCGCCACAGGTTTTCTGTGGCTTTTACCAGGCGCGACTGCCAGTACAGACCGGAGGGAACCTTGAGCTTTTCAGCACTCATTTATCAGGGTGTTTTAGTCTGATTTTGTTTCCAGTGCTTGCGCGCATAGGCGGCTACTTGGGCAATTTGGGAGATAGGTTGTTCAGGCTTGAAATTGGTAAATAAAATACCCGGAACGGCTTCCGGGGTAATGCAATGATCACCGCTCCACTTTTTATCATTTGGCTCAATCAAGTCTTTTGGAACAGCCCCAAGCGTAGTTTGCCAGGAGGCTCTGAAGCTTGGCTCGTAGCCGACGACTAGATCAGGTGCATCGCCGTTTGCATTACCGGCATAGATAACATCACCATCAAAAATTTGCCGGATAACAGATTGCCCCACGGGCGGCACTATTTCCTGTTCTGCTTCATCTCCAGCTTCACCCTCCGTGGTTACAGTATCTTCTAAAGCAACCGCTGCAGATGCTTGTGGCGGTGAGAACACCCACCGAGGCAGCTCTTTCATTAACCGGGCCTTGATGACATTAGCTTCCGGTTCTTCGACAATTCCGTGGGCTTCACGACCTTTACGGTTAATGTAAAGACCATTTAAGCCGAGCGCGTAGGCGGTAGACTTGCTCCAGTCTACATTGCTAAAGGCAATGCCGGACTGGGTTTTACCAGCGTTCAGTACCAGGTAGCCGTTATCGACTAACCAACGGTTAAGGTTGACGGACCAGCGGAAGGGCGCAAAACCGTGATCGCTAAGCACAATCAAGCGGTCATTCGACCCCATTTTTGCCATCACTTTACCAAGAATCCGATCTGCTTCTTTATATATCCACTCGATAGCACCACGGGCTAGCTCATCGGTTTCTGGGTAAAGCGGGTGCTCCGTGTCAATGCCACGATAAAACATATGGGATACCCGGTCTGTTTGCACGAATACACCAACTAAAACTTCGGAGTCATTCTTTTCCATGGCATCAAAAAACATGGCTTCGCGTTCATCAAGGTTGGTCTTCAGCATTTCCAGCCAGGTTTTATCACTGATATGGTTTTCGTTGAGTGACCAGGTTTCTTCCGGCATACCAATGGTATGGAAGAGCCCGATTCTGCCGGCAAGATCTGCCGCATAATCTGCAGGAGAACTAATCGGCACAACCGGTGCTTCCGGATCAATATTAATAGGTGAAACATACAGTTGCGGGCGTGGATAAGCGGCCACTAGGTTCAAACGGACAATGCCGCTGACGGAAATCGGACCAAGGACATCAAACTCAACGCGGATCCACGGAGACCATTCACCTACGGCCAGTTCAATGGTTTCATCGCCGAGCTGGATTTTTGCCCCGCCACTAGCAGCAGGCTCCAGAATCAGAGGGGTAGAGAGAGCCTGATGCTCTTCATTCAGTGGGTCAGTTGGGCCTTCAAGGCTAGTTTCAATACGACCACTACGGTTTGGACGCATGCGTACCACCCGCGAGCTGGATGTGCCGGCTGCGGCAAGTGGGCGGGTAGTATATAAAGTATATGTACCCTGGGTTCCCAATAGATCGGGCACGCCCATGCCGGCCATCATCCGGTGGATGGGGTCTGGCGGATAAGTGACCGGAACCCGGATGACCGTACTACGACCGCCATCAGTTTCAACATCCGACCAAAAGGGAACGCCTTGACGGCGATTGATAATCTGGCCTTCATCTAAGGGTATGCTCAAACCAAAAATATTAAGGATGTTTTCGGGAGGTATGGTTTTAGAGATAGAGAAATCCGGGCTATAAGTATCTGCATCTCGGCGTAAAAAATCGTAAATGCCATGCTCGCCCGGCGGCATGCCGGTGGCAAAGCTTGACCAGGCCACGGGCGATTGTGGTGGGTTGGATGTTGCCAATGGATGAAAGGTGCCTTGTTTAGCCAATTTGCTGAAGTTGGGCAGCACACCAGCATCCATCCACTGCTGGGTAAGATTAGGATCCATACCGTCGAAACCGACAATGATCAGGCGGGAATCGGCCGGACTATTATCGGTTTTTTCACCACAGGCGCTTAAGCCTGCGAGTAGTACCAGCATAATCGCTAGGAATGTAAGTTTGCGCACAGGCCGTGAGCCTAAACTCTTACTCATGGTTTTTATCATCATCATTATCTTCTTCTTCAATCGTTTCTGTTTGCTCTACGGCGCCGGCATTACTGATATCAGAGAGATCTAATGCCGGGCCGGGAGTTGTTTCTACACTGTTGTTATTGCTTTCTGCACCCTGCAGATAACCAATGGCTTTAAGGTGCGCAAGTTGTTCTTCGTTAATTTCAGGTTGCACACCAACACCATTACTGCTCATCTCAAAATAATCATAGTTCAATTGATCAAATAGCATGACCAAACCATCAGATTCAATGGGTTTCTTTTCATTTTGATCAACAACGAGATCAAAATATCGGAGGCTGTCATTTACTGTGTTCCAGATGGACTTTTTACTACCCTTGCGGACTGCAACTTGTTCTGGTCCATAGGCCATATGCGAAGCAAATACGGCGCGCTCACTTAATTTTTCGGCATCATCAAATAACAGACCGGTGAGCTTGTCTTCACCAATGTCAACATTTAGCCAGTTGAGTGCACTCGGTACAATATCAACCAGGCTAACAGGGTTGTCTACGACACGGCCCTTGTTGTCAGCAGGATTCCAAATCAGCAGTGGTACTCGAAGCAGCTCTTGGTACATGCTATTACCATGACCGAAGCCATGCAAACCGCGTGGGTCGGTATCATCGGCTGTCGCTTCTGCCCAATGATCATGAAATTCTTCACCATGATCAGAGTAAATCACCACCAGAGTATCTTTAAGAAAATCATTGGTTTCCAGAACTTCCAGGGTATTGGCTATGCTATCTCTAAGATCAAGAACGGCGTTGGTGTAAACAATATACTGTTGGCAAATTTTACGCTCTGTACCTCGCTTACAAGCATCTAATTTAGACCAGTCAAGGCCGCGTTGGATCTGTTCATTTGTGAGCTCTGCAAAAGCGCCATTCTTGAATTTAGAGGTATGTCGTTGATGCGCTTCCATGTAGTGCAGGTAGGCAAAATTTCGCTGGTTAATTTTAGAGGCTTGCCAGTTGCCTACAAAGCTCTTAAACCAAGCATCAATTTCTTCTCTGGACTGTATGAGGGTTACATTTCGAAAGCCTCGCTGTAAACCGAACTTAACCGATAACCAAGGATGTGAACTGGCGGCGCGTGCTCGAAAGCCTACTTCGGAAAGGCGTTCTGGTAAGGTTTTTACTGATGAATGAATAGCGGTAGGGGTTTGTAAGTCTAGATTGGCAAGCGCGGTTGGGAAACTGCCTGCTCCGTGTTGATTTGGTAGGTAGCCAGTTAATACAGTTGCAACAGTTGGTATAGTCCAGGGTGATACAGACTGGGCTTGGGTATATACACGGGCTGACTCCAGCCATGGGCTTAGACGGTCTTTGAAATTATGCTCATCTGGGGCAAAGAATGTATCGGCTCGAACCGTGTCGATAGCTATCAGAACCATGTGTTTTATACCGGAATCAAGAGGGCCTTTTTCAGCTACCACTTCAACCTCAACAGCGGGTTTACAAGCCGTTAGCAGCAGACCAAATAATAGGGTTGTGACAAGTCTCATTGTGTATAACCTAAGCCCTGAAGCTCTTTCAGGGTTTTAGAGTCCAGCTTAGCAGCTTGTGTTTGACCTTCATTCTCTAAGTATGCCTCGGCTGAGTCGCTTAAAAAGTAAAACAGTGACTCTGCCTTTTCCTTGGGAATAGGGCTGAGTTTATTTTCAGTGCTTGCAGTTGTAAATAGTTCAAAACTGCCTTTTCGGTGCTGCATCTTAAATTCACCCATGTATATTGCAAGATCGGTAGGGTCGTACCAGCGGCGCATATACTTCACTAGGGTTTTCCGTTAATTTGACTTTAGAGTAGTACAAGCGGTCTTTTCCATTTAATGGCTTATCCAGAGGGTAGAGTGCGCGCCCGAACATGTTCCCCAGGATTTTAATCTTAGCAGCTTGCAGCATAGTTGGACTAAGGTCAACTACGCCGACCCGTTGGTCAACGATAGCTTGTTTAGGTGTGCGAAAATAGACAATCAACAGGGGTACCCTCAGAATAGACTCCCATAATAAAGCGCCATGCCCGAACTGGTCGTTTTCGCCCATGCCCTGACCGTGATCGGAGGCAATAATCATCAGGTTATTATCGCAGGATGATATTGTCGCAATAGCAATAACAAACAATAGGAGGAAGTATAGCTTTGCGAATTTCCGAGGCTTTTCTATATGCACTTTTCTACTGCGACTCCGGCGTATTCCGTTACATTTTAGATGAGAATGGCTAACGATACTATCAATCGTGCATTTTCCTACATCTAATCGAGTTCTTCAATCTCTATTATTTTGTTAACTGTTCTCAGGCGGTTTGATTGGTTATAATACAGGGCTATACACTGCCGGATTTATTTACCATGCTTGATCATTTTCTCCGTCTATTTTGCAAGTTGCGGACCATCATATTAATCTCTTTGTTATTGATTTTAACCGCTTGTGAGCAACAGCAAAAACTGCCACCGCGGGAACTTGATCATCCATTAATATTAATCGGCCTTGATGGTGCCGAATGGGGTGTAATAAAACCAATGATAGCTAACGGTGAGCTTCCTAACCTCAAGAAATTGATGGATGCTGGTGTTCATGGAGGCTTGATCAATCCGGGCGCTATGATCTCCCCACCCGTATGGACTACCTTTATTACCGGTGAGCACCCGCGTATACATGGGGTTCTTGATCATGTGTTCCCCTTTGACGATACTTCATCTAAGCAACCGGTTAACTCGACCTTACGGGTGAAGCCGGCGTTATGGAATATCGCCTCTGAGGCAGGACTTCGTACTGCCGCCCTTGGTTACTTTGTTAGTTGGCCTGCCGAGGATATTCACGGTACCGTGGTCACCGATAGGGCAATGCAAAAATATACGGATAGCGTTTTCCCGCCCTCCAGTGTGCGCTCGGTTAATAAAATTGTTGAGGAGTTAATCGATGATGATGCCCATGAAGAGTTTTTGCGACGCTATTACGCATGGGGCTATCGCCCGGAACAGGCTAATAACCCTGATGATGAGCATTATAAGGCCGCACGATTAATTATTGGCCGTGCTGACCGCTTGTTTGTGAATGATGAAATCATTCGCCGCACTGCGATTGATCTGCAAACCGATGCCTACGACTTTGTGAGCGTCTACTTGCGTTCAACTGATCTTGCTAGTCATTCGTTCTGGCGCGAGTTTGATGACAGCGGCTTTGACAAACCCGCTGACCCTGAGTTAAAACACCAATTAGGGGACGTTATCCCCGAAACCTATCGCTTTGTAGATGAAACTATAGGCGATCTAATCGATAAGTTTGGCTCTGAGGCTAATTTTATTATTATTTCAGATCACGGCTTCGAGTCGGCAAAGAAAGAGATCATCCTTTCCTCCCAACACCAATCTGTATTGACCGGTAACCACCTACCAGTGGGTGTATTTATTGCTTCTGGGCCAGATATCCAAGGCCAATCTGATATGCCTGCCGACTGGCAAGTCACGGTGGTTGATATATTTCCAACATTAGCGCGTTTATTACAGTTGCCGATAGCAAAAAGCCTACCCGGCGCGCCGTTGGATAGTATATTCATGCCTGAGTTTCTGGCGGCTCAGCCAGTACTGGAAGTAGCTGGCTACCCAGTTGATGGTTTCGCTAGGAAATACAATAGTGCGGTAGCCGTAAATCAAACGAAAGAAATGGACTCGCTTAGTGGCCTGGGGTATATCGGGGGTAGTACTACCGAGGGCAGTAGTGAACAGAAAATCTATAATTTCTGGATGGCAAAGGACCGATTATTAATTGAGCACACAAGTGGGGAAATTGTCAGCGCACTGCTTAATGACAAGTATCAACATGCTGAAAAAACCCTGCTGCGGTTTTTGAAGCATAAGCCTGAACTGGAAAAAGTGTTGCTACGGGCTGTCAGAAAACGCCTACATTTGCTGGCAGAGTCTGAGTACATGAATCGTGCCCTAGATGGGCAAAAAGTTTTTCAGAAGTTCAGACGCAAATTTAACAGGACACACCCCGGGGTGTGGGCCGAGGGAGCAGAAAAAGCATGAGTTATTACAGACCTTTACATCTGGGTGGATTGATAAGCAGTATTTTATTGATCAGCCTGTTGCTCGGTGCTTGCTCGGAAAAAACCGCTGGGCTTGAGATGAGAGAAGGGGTGGCGGCTTACTTTCCAGAGGGCGAGGGCAAGTATAATGTGTTGGTTGTGAGTTTTGACGCGTTACGCAGCGACTCGCTGGGTACTTATGGGTATTCCCGTCCAACTTCTCCCAATATTGATGCTTTTGCCAGTCGTGCATTGGTATTTGAAAATGCTTACAGCAGTGCGCAATCTACACCCACATCTTTTGCCTCGGCATGGACTGGAAAACTACCATTCCGTGTGTTCCGCGGATGGAATTTAAACGACACTGATACTCTGGCGGCAAATTTTTCGGCGGCGGGTTATAAAACGGTAGGTTATACAGATAACCAACAATTAATGACCGAGCGCGGTTTCGCTGTTGGCTTTGATGATTATTTGTTATTGGAAAGTGGCGATGATGAGGAGTTAATGGAGTTATCACTGCGTTGGTTGGAAGATAACCACAAGCAACAGTTTTTTGGTTGGTTTCACTTTCTTTCCCCGCACACGCCCTACGAATATCGAGAAATGGCCACGCAATTTTATCAAGCGGATTACGAAGGCAGGTTTGAAAAAACCACCAACGGTAAATTCGAAATCCATAATGAGGAAGAACTCAAGCGTGTGCGAGATCTGTATGATGGTGAGGTTTACTATGCAGACAGTCTGTTCCAGCAATTGATGCAGCAACTGCAGCGGCTAGGAATCGATAAAAATACAATCGTTGTTTTGACCTCCGACCACGGTGAAGAATTTATGGATCACGGTGGCATACAGCACGATACGGTATATGAAGAAGTGATCAGAATTCCGATGATTATTTATCATCCGGCGATGATTAAGGCAGGGCGTACAGATTTACCGTATTCAAATGTTGATTTATTTAAGACTTTATTATCTTTAGTTGGTATTCCAACAGAGAAAATTACTGACGGTGTGAATTTATTGAAACCTGTTCCTGTGCAGCGGCCGGTTATCATAACCGCGATGACCAGTAAGGATAAACGCCAGTTTGGTATGATTGTCGAAAACCATAAATATCACCTAGATTGTCGTCCGGAGTTTGCAGAACGCTTATACGATTTAGAAACCGACGCAGGTGAAAAAAATGACATCTCATTGGATCACCCTGAAGTTCTCGCGCATTTATTTACGACCCTGGAGCTTATTGCCGGTGGTGACCCTTGTGAAGTAATGCAGGCAGCGGTGGCGGGCAAGAATGTAGCCAGTGATCTCAGCGAGGAACAGCTAGAGCGCTTAAAGTCGCTGGGGTATATACAGTAAGATAATTTATTGCAAATAAGCTGTCGCCCCGGTATCTCCGGAAAATAGCACCTGTGCTCGCTGAAAGCTCGACTCGAAGTCTAGGCTAGGGTATCTATATTGCTGCTTGCTTCTCCTTAGTTCCTATGCAGACATCTATGCATTGTTTAGAATGTAAGTTAAAGGCTATAGGAGTGAGAAATGAGGGCTGCTAAAAACCCAAGTACTGGGCTGTGGTTAATTGCAATATTAACGACCATATCAAGCATATCAATGCTTTTTATCGAACCAATTCCGCAGGACATCAGCTACCATCTGTTTAGTGATGTTACGCTGGCATTTGGAATTCAAAATTTTTGGAATGTATTCTCGAACATAAGCTTCGCGATAGTTGGCATCCTTGGGCTCTACAATATATATGTGAGTAAGTCATTAGTTTTGATTGATTCAACCCGGCTTTCATACGCCCTGTTTTTTGCCGGGGTTGCCCTGGTAGCACTAGGTTCTGGTTACTATCACTTATGGCCTGATAACCAAACACTGGTTTGGGATCGATTGCCGATGACCATTGCCTTTATGGCCTTGTTTTCTATTCTGATTTGCGAATTTATTTCGGAAAGGGTAGGCAAGACCTTATTAATACCATTGATTTTGCTTGGGGTTTTCTCAGTTTTTTACTGGGAATATACAGAAGGTCAAGGTGTTGGCGATCTGCGCTTGTATGCGCTAGTTCAGTTTCTACCGATTGTTGTTATCCCCATAATTTTGATTTTCTTCAGCTCGCAATTTACTCGAATAAGTGGATACTGGTGGTTGTTGCTGGTGTATTTGTTAGCTAAAGTTTTTGAGCACTTTGATGCGCAGGTGTTTTCTGCTTTGAGTTTTATCAGCGGACACTCGATCAAACATATAGCAGCAGCATTTGGCGTATATCTATTGCTTTTGTCTTACCAGAGACGCTCGCGAGCGCTGGGATGTTGAACTTAGAGTTAATGGGTGGCAATATTAGAGAGCTTGTTTCTCAATGTCTTTACTTCGACTTCGGGTGAGAAAAGCACTAGCCGTTGACCGAGGCCGATGGTCACATGGCTTTTGATTCGGTGAGCTCTACACCAAAGACTTGTTTGTACGATGCCGGGCTTTGCCGGCATGGCGACAATGAAGCTAACAGAGCCTTAGTGATGCAGTTTATAACTTATTCAAACCCGGATTTAAAAAGAGTGTTGTAATCAAAGTCGAATACTGGTGAGAGTCCTGTTCCAGCAATCACGCCTAACTCTGTGTAGTTGGTATAACCAGAGAAAATATGGCCCAGAAATCGGTTATGTAAACGCTTTAATAGAACTTCACTGACCACATCTCTATAATCAACAGTTGCATTCAGATCTTGGCCTACGAGCAATTGGTTGGGCAATAAGCCAGGGAACTGACCGTGGAAGCCGCCATTGACACTGTCACCAATAACAAACATGGGGTTACCATAGCCATGGTCGGTGCTGTTAGCGCCGTTTTGATAAGCTCTTCTACCAAACTCACTTTGCACTATGATGGTGAAGCTATTGCCATGAGTGGCGCTTAAATCCTGGTACAGGGCATTAAGACCTTCAGATAAACCAAGGGTTAAATTTGCAAAAATACCTGTGGTTCCCGTACCTTGGTTGGTATGTGTGTCCCAGCCGCCATACGGAATATATGCAACTCCCAGTCCAACATTTTCTTTGTAGAGTTGCGCCGTAGTTCTCAGCTGGTCACCAAAGCTACCACCTGGGTAAACTGCAGAATTCCCTGGAACATAACCATCCCAGTCTATTCCTTGTACTATAGCTGAAGCCGATAATGCTTGATTGGATGCGACTTTTTCTAGTGTGTCCGGGTTCTGGTTTAGCTCTCCGAGCACCATTTGCATTTCATCTCCCCAGCCCCAAAAGCCTCGGTCTAGGCTGAACTGATTTGGGCTGCCCATTACCAGCGCTGCTGGGTCACCTAAAACTGCATCAGGGCTATTGTATGATGGTACTAAAGTGGGAATCAGTGCATCGGCAGGGCTATTTAATGATGAAGAAAAATACCGGCTTAGCCAGCCTGTGCCAATGCTCGAGATTTGTCCTTGAAGCCCCAGTTCCATCAGTGCGGTGGCTACAAAATGGCTTCGATTTGGCTCAGATAGCCCCGTTGCGTGAATAATAGCCATTTTGTTTTGATTAAACAGATTTGCCATGGCAGTGGCGGAAGGGTGTAAACCGAACAGGCTGGACCCATTTAGGGGCAGAGACTCTGAATTGTTAATATGTAAGTTAGGTCTAAGCACCGTGGAGTATTCAGTATAATCGGGGCCTGACCGTGGGGGCACCATGTGCAGGCCATCCATGCCGCCATTTAAGAATACATAGACCAGTAAATCTTTAGTATTGGTCGCGGCATAGGCATTTAAACCGCCGAAGCCCAGTTGCATCCCACCAAGACCTGCAAGCGTAACAAGTCCAGAACCCTTCAAAAACTTTCTTCTACTAAATTGTTTCATGTTGGCACCCAGGTCAGCGGTAATTGAATTCGGTTGTTAGCAAAATAGTACTTACTACTGCATATAGCCTATCTTCATTGTAGGCTGGCCAATTATTTGTGTTTAAATCAATTGGTGTGTCGCGATTAGTACCAGTTTGGGTATCAACATGGTTAAATGACATGAAGTTTGCCAGTCGGTCCTGAGTATTGGTATCCGGGGCTACGCCACAAGCTTTTTCGTACCAAAAATTGACGATGTTATTAGCTGTGATGTTATTGGGGTTTGGGAATTGCGCCAAGGTCTGAGCTAGAACTGTGTTGTAAGGTATTCCAGGGTCCGGGGCAATTGGGGTGGCTCTAAGGCGAGAGACCCACTGTACAAACCTCCAGGTTGACATGGTGCTTGATGCTCCTAGCCAGTCCTGTTTTGCGTCTGGATAGCCATTAGGCGAGGTCCATTGAAAGGGGCTTTGGCCAGAGTTTCGAAATGTCCAGTAATGGCTGTTTGAAAGTGAGTTCTCGGGATCAAAATCAAATGAATACCCAAGCTGTCTCATGGAAGAGACGGCCCTCTCAAAGGGGCGCTTTATTTTTTCTGCCCAAGTATTTAAAAATCCAGGTGATTTGAGTAACACTTCCATGGCCAGTTTTATTTGATCATCTGCTTGCCAGTTTGCATGCAAAGAGTCCTTAACTTGGTCAATAATCTCTTGAGGTGGGTTATCACTGATAAATCGTTTGCATAATTTTATGGCAAGAAATTCTGCGGTTGCGGGGTGCTCGGCCAGCATATCAAGAATGTCGTTAACATCTTTCATAGGGTTGCCAGCAGCATAACTGTAGTTGTTCCCCATTACTCGCTTAACGCCCTTATCGTGCCATGCATCCCTATATAAAAACTCACCTGTTGCAATATTACCATTTTGGTAATCCCACCAATTAGCACCACTAAACGACCAGCCAGTTAGAGCCCTTGCCAATTCAAGAACATCCTCCTCGACATAGCCAATACGCCTGCCTTCAGCATCAACAGGTACATCAGCCCAGGGCGTATGGCCAAAGTAATTTTTTGCGCTAATGGTGTGTAG
This sequence comes from Lysobacterales bacterium, assembly GCA_021648045.1. Lineage (GTDB taxonomy): Bacteria > Pseudomonadota > Gammaproteobacteria > Xanthomonadales > SZUA-36 > SZUA-51. The sequence continues at coordinate 15,968 of JAKITM010000006.1, read as the reverse complement.
TTCAAGAATTTCCCGAGCATAATTTTCATTGGGGGCGTTTAACCTATTCACCCCATTATCCAGATAAGTTAACATGCAAGTTGATTGAGTTACGGCATGCAGCATTTGCCGAAAATTTCCCAAGGCATTGGCACGGATGACATTTCTATCATAATTGCCAAACATTGCTGGTACTCCATCGGTACCAATATAAACATTGAAGTGGTTGTGCCAGAAATCGCTTAAGGTCTCAAATAATTGTCGCTTGCTATTTATACCCCGAACAAAGGTGGCGTAATAAGTTTCTCTTCCAGGCAGAATATGTGTTTCCCAGGGGATAGCTATACCATCTGGTCTGCGAAAATGCTCCTGGTAGAGTTGTATCCGGGTTTTGTTTAAAGTGGTATACGCAGCATTGTTTAATATAGCTTCGGTAAGGCTGTCATCTATTGTTTCTGGATTAAGTTGCTCATCAATATAAACCAATAACTTATCTTGATCAGTTGCTCCCGGTAATGCCTGAATATAATCTACATCAGTCGCGCTGCTACCATAGGCCATTTTGCTTAAAACCCTATGGATCATGTTTGGTAACGGAACCGTGCCATTTAATTGTGACAGGGTTTTAACAGTAGCTCTAGTTGATTTCTTCGCTTGGTTTTTAGAAGGTATTGGGTTTTTTAGTATTGGTTTTTTTAAATGGGCCGGTCTGACTGATGCAGAAGCGACTTTCTTGACCGCATCAGGGTAATACTTTTTGGGGTATATATTCATGATGTACCTTAATCTTTACAATTAGCTACTTTAAGCTCTACAGGAGGGCCCTAAGTCCTGTATTGTGAATGCACCATAGTATGCGGTATATCTTACGCTTCTATCTAGAGCCTGGATTAAACTCTAAAGTGCATCCAAAGTGCAGGGGGTGGTTAGTAAAATACTCTTGTTCTAAAGGATACCCTATCTAGCGAATAAAAGTCCAATATGTTTCCGAATTTACTCAATAAGTGCATGGGTCCCTCCACATATTGCACATGGACAGCTATTTATTGAGCGTTTTAGCGGGAGGGGAGTAGAGCCTAAAAAAGTGTCGGCAAGCCTGTAAGTAGCTTATGTCAGATTACTCGCCAGCCATTTGGCCAGTGCCTGTTTATCCATACCACGGCGTTTGGCTTGGTCTGTGAGCTGATCATCGCCGATTTTACCCACATTAAAATACTTTGACTCCGGGTGTGAAAAGTACCAGCCGCTGACCGAGGCTGATGGCCACATGGCTTTTGATTCGGTGAGTTCTACAGCAATATTTTCTTCTACATTGAGTAAGCGCCAAAGTGCATCTTTTGGTGTGTGGTCGGGGCAGGCCGGGTAACCGGGGGCTGGACGAATGCCGCGATATTTTTCTTTAATCAGTTCGTTGTTTTCTAGTTGTTCGTGGCGGGCGTAGCCCCAAGTTTGCCGACGGACTTTTTCGTGCAGCATTTCTGCAAAGGCTTCGGCCAATCGGTCGGCTATGGCTTTGGCCATAATTCCACGGTAGTCATCGTGATCGGCTTTAGCGGCGGCGGTGATTTTATCTAAGCCCAGGCTGGCGGTGACCGCAAAAGCGCCCACCCAGTCATCCGGGCCTGCTTCTGCGGCAATAAAATCACAGAGGCTATAGTTTGCTCTTTCATCGCGCTGCGGGGTTTGTTGGCGAAGACCATAGATAACTTCAAGCGGCTGGTCGTCTTTATCGGTAATCTGGATATCATCACCATTGCTGTGGGCGGGGAAAATGCCCCAGACGGCGGCGGCTGTCACACTGCCATCTTGGATGAATTCATCAATCATTTTACGCGCATCGGTATACAGTTCTTGTGCATGTTTGCCAATAGTGGGGTTGTCTAAAATTGCCGGGAATTTGCCTTTAAGGCCCCAGGTAATGAAAAAGGGAGTCCAGTCAATATAGTCGATGAGTTTCTGTAGGGGTTGGTTGTTAATTACCTGGACGCCTTCAATCGCCGGGCGCGGCGGGCTATAGTTTTGCCAGTCGGCTTTAAAGGCATTGGCTCTGGCGGTATCAATATCCAGTAACTTACGCCGTCCGGCTGTCAGTGCATAGCGTTGGCGGTAGTCGGCCTGTTCATCAAGGTTTTTTTGAATAAATTCAGCTTGTTGTTCGGTCGATAATAAGCGGGATACCAAACCAACTGCGCGAGAGGCATCCGGGGCATAGACTACGGGAAAATCATATTCGCAGGCGATCTTGACCGCAGTATGCATCTTAGATGTGGTTGCACCGCCTATTATCAGTGGGATTTTCAGGCCTCGGCGTTTCATTTCTCCGGCCAGTGAGGACATTTCTTCTAGTGATGGGGTAATTAACCCGGATAAACCGATGATATCCGCGTTTTCATCAATAGCTGTTTGGATAATGGTTTCAGCCGGGACCATCACGCCCAGATCAATGATTTCATAGCCATTACATTGCAGCACCACACCGGCGATGTTTTTGCCGATGTCATGAACATCGCCTTTGACGGTGGCCATCACGATTTTTCCGGCAGATTGCAATTTTCCATCTTTTTCAGCCTCTAGGAAAGGCTGCAAGTAAGCGGTGGCCTGTTTCATTACCCGTGCAGACTTAACCACTTGGGGCAAAAACATCTTACCGGCACCAAAGCGGTCACCAACAATGTTCATACCATCCATTAACGGGTCCTCAATCACCCGAATAGGGCTGCCCAGTAACTCCAGGATGGCGGCAGTGTCTTCCTCAATGAATTGGTTGATACCGTGTACTAGGCTGTGGTGCAGGCGTTCTTCCAGCGGCAGCTCTCGCCAGGCGAGTTTGTTGCTTTCCTGTTTTGCTGATTCGCCACTGTGGAGGGTGGCCTGTTTGATCATATTTTCTGTCGCATCTTGTGTGCGGTTGAAAATGACATCTTCTATTGCCTGGCGTAGTTCTGCATCGATATCGTCATAAACAGCCAGTTGCCCAGCGTTGACTATACCCATATCCAAACCGGCTTTAATCGCGTGGTAAAGGAACACTGCATGTATGGCTTCTCGTACGGAATTATTACCGCGGAAGGAAAAAGATACATTCGATACACCGCCCGATATTAGTGCGCCCTGCAGGTTCTTTTTAATCCAGCTTGCAGCTTCGATAAAATCTTGACCGTATTCGTTATGCTCTGGTAAACCTGTTGCAATTGCGAATATATTCGGATCAAAAACAATATCATAGGGGTTAAAGTTAATCTTGTTGATTAATAAATTCCAGGCGCGTTTACAAATACTTATACGCCGCTCCAGATTGTCTGCTTGGCCGTCTTCATCGAAAGCCATAACTACAATGGCGGCGCCATATTGCTTTGCTAGAGAAGCTCGTTTCAGGAATAATTCTTCGCCATCTTTAAGGCTAACAGAATTGGCTATGCCTTTACCTTGGATGCATTTTAGACCGGCTTCAATAACATCCCATGAGCTGGCATCGATCATAATTGGCACTCTGGCGATATCGGGTTCGGCAGCGATGAGGTTTAGGAAGGTAACCATTGCCTGTTTAGAATCCAGCAAACCCTCATCCATATTGATATCGATAATTTGAGCGCCATTGTCGACCTGATCACGGGCAACCTCGAGTGCTTCATCGAATAGACCATCTGTAATTAGGCGTTTAAACCGGGCTGAACCGGTCACATTGGTTCTTTCACCGACATTAACGAATAACGATTCAGCGGTGATATTAAAAGCTTCCATACCGCTGAGTCGGCAAGCCGGGGCTATTTTAGGTATTTCTCGCGGTGCTTTAGCGGCAACTGCATCCGCAATAGCGCGAATATGTTTCGGCGTAGTGCCACAACAGCCGCCAGCAATGTTGAGCAAACCACTATCAGCCCATTCGGCAATATCAATCGCCATGTTTTCCGGGGTTTCGTCATACTCACCAAAGGGGTTAGGTAAGCCGGCATTCGGGTGTGCGCTAACTGGGCAGTCGGCAATTCGAGATAGCTCAGCTAACCAGGGGCGTAATTCTTTGGGTCCGAGTGCACAATTCAGACCAATCGAAATTGGCTTGGCATGTTGCAAGCCATTCCAGAAGGCTTCTACCGTTTGTCCGGAGAGGGTGCGGCCGGATGCATCAGAAATTGTTACTGAAATCATTACCGGCCAACGCTGGGCTTTTTCTTCGAACAGTTTTTCCAGCGCAAAAATAGCCGCTTTAGCATTTAAGCTATCAAACACGGTTTCGATCATCAGGATATCAGCACCACCGGCAATCAGGCCACGGGCTGATTCTGTGTAGGCCGTTACCAGCTCATCAAAGCTTACATTGCGCATTCCCGGGTCATTGACATCAGGCGAGAGGCTGGCGGTACGGTTGGTTGGTCCAAGAATACCGGCTACCCAACGGGCTTTACCATCCTCTGCAATGGCAGCATCTACCGCAGTTCTCGCAAGTTTTGCGGCGGCGCGATTCAGCTCTTCGGCTAGGCTTTCCAGTCCATAGTCAGCTTGGGCAATGCTAGTACCATTAAAAGTATTGGTTTCGATTATATCGGCGCCGGCCGCCAGATATTGTGCGTGGATCTTTGTTATAGCCTCTGGTTGGGTCAGGCAAAGCAGGTCATTATTACCCTTTAAGTCATGCGAATGATCAGCAAAACGATCACCGCGAAAACCTTCCTCGGTAAGTCCTAAGCGCTGAATCATAGTCCCCATTGCGCCATCCAGCATCAAAATTCGTTGCTTGATTGCTACCAATAATTGCTCGGTTGTTGCCATGCTTTTCGATCTCATTTTTATATTTATGCTAATTATGGTTGTATTTTGAGAGTAAAGTTTATAATATATCTTCTTATAAAGATATAGAGATATGTAATATACCGGCTCTTGGATAAATGATGGATAAACTGGTTTCAAAATACAAAGGTAAACGGCTCGGGGACCGGCTGAAGATTTCATTTGAATACTTTCCGCCCAAGTCGAAAACCATGGAGCGGCGTTTGTGGCGGACGGTTGGGCAGCTAGAACTATTGAACCCGACATTTTTCACTGTGACTTATCGTTCAACTGAAGCCGACCGCCAGTTAAGCCTCGACACTATTGCAGCGGTTGCTAAAGAATCTAAAATTCCAACAGCGGGGCATTTAACCTGTGCCGGAGAAACCCGTGAGGCAGTGGATGATGTGGCGCGCTTTTTCCGTGATAACGGTATCAAGCGCATTGTTGCCCTGCGGGGTGATGCACGGGATGGCGAAACACCCAGCAATGAATATGATGGTGCAGTGGACTTGGTTGAGGGTTTGTTGAAAATAGACGATTTTGATATATCCGTAGCCGCTTATCCAGAAACACATCCGTTGGCGCTATCGGAAACAGCAGATATTGAATATCTAAAGCGTAAGCTGGACGCTGGGGCTAATCGCGCCATTACTCAGTTTTTCTTTGATCCGGAGGTATTTTTACGCTTTCGTGATCGTGCTGATAAAGCTGGCATTACCAAGTCAATTGTTCCGGGTATTCTGCCTATTCATAACATCGACCGGGTACAAGCCTTCGGCTCGCGTTGTGGCGCAAGCTTGCCGCCTAAATTGGTAGAGCGCTTCAGCAGCCTGAAAGATGATCCGCATGGGCAATATCATCTGGCAGTTGAACAAAGTGCGCTGATGTGTGAGCAATTGATTCAGGAAGGCATAGATGCCTTTCATTTCTATACTTTGAACCAGACGGATTTAAGTTTTTCTGTATGTCGTCAACTAGGTAGCCGGGTAGAGTACCTGCCTAAACCAACGGCATTACGCAGTCCCCTGCAACTGGTTTCCGGTCGCAGTAGCTTTGGTGCTCGTTAGAACTATTATTGCTCGGTTAAATTTTGAAATTTATTTTTAAGCATCCGGGAACTGGTAATCTTTAAACTGATCCCTGAGGCTGAGCTTGTTCAATTTCCCAGTTGCGGTATGTGGTAATTCATCCACAAAAACAACATCATTCGGAATCATCCAAGTAGCGACTTTGCCATCAAACCACTTCAGGATATCAGCTTTATTTAATTCGCTATCGGCATGTGAAATAACGATTAATAAGGGGCGTTCAGTCCATTTTGGATGGTAACGACCGATAACTGCAGTTTCTGTAACATCGGGGTGGTCAACAGCGATATTCTCCAACTCAATTGATGATATCCACTCGCCGCCGGATTTAATCACATCCTTGGTTCGGTCGGTAATTTGCATATAGCCTTGAGCATCAATATTAGCTACATCACCGGTATCAAACCAACCATCGGCATCGTGAGAGTCGGTATTGTCTGCTTTGAAATAGGCTGAACATACCCACGGGCCGCGAACCTTAAGTGCACCAAAAGCAACCCCATCCCAAGGTAGTTCATTATTATCTTCATCTACAATTTTCATTTCACAGCCAAATACTCCGCGGCCTTGTTTTAGTTGCAGTTGAGCTTTTTCATCCTTACTCAGGTCTTCCATTCCAGCTTTAAGGCTGAATAATGTTCCGAGGGGGCTCATTTCGGTCATTCCCCAGCCTTGCATGACCTCAACATCATAGTCATCTCTGAAACGCTCGATAATTGATAGCGGACAGGCGGCGCCTCCTACTGTAAGGCGGCGCAGGGTATCTAGGCTTTTATTTTCCTTATCCAGGTAGTCAAGTAATGCCAACCAAACCGTGGGTACACCGGCTGAAAAAGTAACCTTTTCGCTATTTAGGAGGAAGTGTAGGGTTTCGCCATCGGCCATCTTCGGTCCGGGCATCACCAGCTTGCAACCATTAATCGGAGCGGCATAGGGTAGTCCCCAGGCATTAACATGGAACATTGGCACAATAGGCAACAATACATCTGCAGTTTTCAGATTCAAAACACTGGGTAGCGAGCCTGCATAGGCATGCAAGACCGCAGAACGATGGCTGTAGAGCACGCCTTTGGGGTTGCCGGTTGTACCGGAAGTGTAACAAAGTACACAGGCTGTATTTTCATCCAAATCCGGCCACTCGAACTGGTCGGATTCTGCTGCAATTAAGTCTTCATAACAGTACACATTTGGCAGGCTGGTTTCTGGCATGTGTTCAGCATCGGTTAAGATGATATAGCCTTTAACGCTGGGTAAATTTGTGTGCAAGGCTTCCATCAGTTTATAAACCAGCAGGTCTACAAAGACAAATTTATCTTCTGCGTGATTAACAATATAGGCCACTTGTTCAGGAAATAAGCGTGGGTTAATTGTGTGGCAGATCATGCCGCTGCAAGAGGTAGCGTAATACAACTCCAAATGCCGGTAGTCGTTCCATGCCAGGGTGGCAATGCAATCATCTTCAACAGCCCCCAGTTTTTTAAGTGCATTGGCAAGCTGTCGGCTGCGCCGGAACCAGTCTTTATAAGTGTAGCGGTGAAGCGGATTGTCTGCGGTGACTGAGACGACTTCGGTATCCGGGTAATTCAATTCCGCATGCCGCATGATGCCGGTAATCGTAAGCTGGGTGTCCATCATCAGTCCGCGCATTGGTATCTCCTGAATTTATTTTCGAGTTATTATTTAGCAAGAAGTGTAACAGCTGCAATCAATGCGTGGGCATTTATGCCCACGCGTGAAAAGCCGAGTTTTTATTCAGACATTTTGTGGCTCTGAATTTTCTAGCATTATTGTCTGCGCACCTTGAGCAAAGTGAGCGCCAGCATTCTGTACGATTTCCATAATGCCCATGTTCAGGTCATCTACTACACTTAAATAAGTACTGAAATCTGAAGTATCGACATAAATCCGAGCCTTAATGGTCATGGAGTTTAGGGCAAATGCTGTAAAACGAATGCGTACGGATTTCTCGATAACTTGTTCATGCGCTCGTGCCAGTTTGTCGATGTTTTGAATAATCTGGCGCATTTGCTCGCCGCTGGTATCGTAGCGTAAGGGTAATTCGGGGTGATAGAGCATTTTTTCGCGGGCAGAATAATTTTCAATAGCACCGTGGGCAATGATGCAATTGGGAATGGATACTAGGGTGTTGTTAAGGGTGCGGATACGGGTGGTTCGCAGACCGATTTCTTCAATTTTTCCAAGCACATTGCCATACTTGCACAGGTCGCCGGTAATGATGGGTTGCTGTGAATATATTGATACTGCACCCAGCAGGTCTTCTATGGGTTTTTGCAACGCCAATGCCAATGCGATGCCACCGATACCGAGTCCGGTAAGTAAAGTAGTGATATCGATACCGGTGTTATGTAACCATAATAAAAAGGCTACGAGAACGACTACTAACTTTAAGGCATTGGCCATCGGCCGCCCGAGGATTGCCGCATCGCTTCTGCCTTGGGCGATGAAGTTTGCGCGTCGTTTTTCACGCGCAAGATCGATTAATGAGAACAATATCCACACAACAATAATCGTCATAACAGATTTTGATTCGATAATCGCCTGGGCAGTGGCTCCTAGACCTAGTGCTTTTAGCATTTGACCTGAGATAAGCGCTACCGCAAGCAGAATAAGGGGCCAGGTGAATAATTTGCGCACAGCAGGCCGAATGGGCGATTGTTCACGGGTAAGTAGTAAGCTCAGCAGAAAACCAATTAGCCAAAACACCGGTATTGCCACCAAGGCAACGCCGATAACGATGACCCACTTGAACAACTCCACGCCTAGAAAGCCGACATCTTCGGGTATATACGTACGGATTTTTTCAACCCAGTCTGGATAGCTGAAGAAATCATAAAGTGTGGGTATATGCGCTATGCTGACATTGGCGACTTTCCAAATATAGTTATCATCAATGCCCGGCACGCGTTGCAGCAATAGAACCTGTTCGCCTTCATCGGTAACTATGCGACCAAGTTCGTCGCGGTAGTCTGGTAAACCATCAACAACCTGACCGGCGGGTTTTCGGCTGAGCTGCTGAACATCAATTTTCATTCCCCGTTTAATCACAAAATCCAGTTGCCGTGCCAACTCTTCTCCACCTAATTTACTTACGCGGTGGGGCAGGTTACGCATGTCGAGAAAGTTAGCGGCGGTTTTATAATCAAACTTTTCGGTAAGCCTGAGAAAGCCTGAGAAACTGCTTCGTGGGGTATCCCGCCCGAGGTTGTCTTTGAAAGCTGAGTCCTCGGCTATATCCTTTTCTAGGGTCGCTGATATATCGACATTTTCTTCTGCCGCAAACACAGGTCCAGTCAGGAATAAACTGAACAGTAGAAGGCTTAGCAAGAAGCGCGAAGTTTTAGCAACTAAGCTTAGTTGTTTGTTTAACTGAATTAAGGGCATGTTTATGTCTTTTCTATTTGAATATTAAAATTTTGATTGGAATGATTCGGCGCGGCTGGCTGGGGCCAGAATGCATCGAAGACAGCTACTGAAATTGTGCCATAAATAGCAATGATGATAAATAGCATCAAGCGAGTATAAAAGGCGCCAGCGGCATCGCCAGATCCAGTGACTGCAGGTGTTAGGATAATTATCATCGTCAGTAGCGCGTATGACCACATCGCTGCACGCGGGTGCATACCGACGCCCTGAAAAATTCTACTACCGTAAAAAAGGCAAGCAATTGCGATCAGCAAGCAAAACATCGGTAGTACTGGCCAAATGATAATGATCTGATAAGCGATTATGGCACCCAGGCCGCCCCAGAAGGTGGATTCTAACTGCTCCCGGCCCATGCTGCGGCTGACTTGAGCATTAGCCTGTTGGCCCATACTTGCCACTTTAATCATAATAGCAATATAAAAAACACTGGAGCTGCTAAACAGAAAAAATATCACTAGCGGCAGAACGACAACTAACGACCTCAACGCATTCCGACGAGCGAATGCGGGAGAGGGCTTTGCAGGTGGCGTGGGTTTAGCGACTGCGGCAGATGCCGGCATGGGTAAATCTGGGAGCAGGGCATGGGCAATTACTACGAATGTAACGCCTACCAACGCGCCAACTGCAAGGCCGTTTACCAGTATCAATAATAGTTCGGCACTGACCGAGCCAACGGCAACTACCAGCGTCAGTCCCACGGTCATAAACATACCGATTACCGGTGAGCCGCCGCGGGCGGTGTAATAAAAACTGCCAAAAAAGGCCAGAATTATCATCAGTATGCCAGCCCAACGGGCGTGTATCAGGAACGGCACCAGCAACATACCGGCATAAGCTGGCAATACCAGTGCTATTGAAAACTTGAAACCATTTTTGAGAGTTAATGCGGGCAGCGGTAATGCCAGTATAAACATGGTGATAATGGCCGCCATAAAAGATAAGGGCCAGTTAATCAGCTGCGAAAACCCCATCGAAAGCGTGGTGCCTAATGCCAGTCGCAGAATTCGGCGACTGGCAATATCAGTAGCTGTTACAGCGAATGTTGAGGCTTTAGCCATACAGCACTAGTAGGCGTAAGTGAGGATGCTTTTCACCCACAACTGAAAGCTTGCGAGCATATTTACTACCGGATTTGAACTTGTGTATACCACCACCGTTGCCTGTGAACCAACCCGAATTTTGGCGCTATCTTGAGGCTTAAGTTTGAAATCTATCAGCACCGGATAACGCTGAGCTGCCCGTAGCCAACTCTGATTATTGTCTATTGTCGGCAGACTACCAAGTGGTGCAGAGTCAATTGCCACGCCAAAGCCCATCTCACGCACACTGCCGGTGAAAATCTGTCCGGGCAGAACATCGAAGACAATTTTGACTTTTTTCCCACGGCGAATATTACCCAGGTTGTTTTCTGTGAAATCGGCCTGAATCCAGATGTTGTCCACCGCTATAAAGGTCATTTGCGGTGAACTGGCATTGGCATAATTACCTTTGTTTACGCGCACATCGGTCACCAAACCATCTTCCGGAGCCAGCACAGTTGTGCGGGCGAGGTTTAACCGCGTCTGAGCCAAGGCGGACTGTGCTTGCAGTATTCGAGAGTTTTGCTCGCCGGTTTCCCCGAGATCCTGCTCGGCCTTTTCAATATTAGCTTTGGCGGCCTTCACCTGAGCACGGGCTGAGGCAAAAGTGGCTTCAGCAGATTCGATTCGGCGTTGGGAGATTGCACCAGAGTCTTCTTTGTGGATGCGTTTCAGACGGATGGCATCTTTCTCTGCACGGACCAAAAGTGCCTGTGCGCTAATCAGTGATGCTTCCGCAGCTTTAACTGAGGCGGTGGATGCGCCCATCGACTGGCGTGCAGTTTGCATGTCGGCCTCGGCGGTTTCTACTGCAAGCTGGTATCGTTCTGGGTCGATCTGAAAAAGCTCTTGTCCGGCGGTTATTCGTTGATTGTTTTTAACCGCTACTGATATCACAGTTCCGGAAACTTCCGCGGCAATCGGCACCACCAGTGCATGGACGCGTGCTTGTGAAGTGCTAGGAGCCAAGCGATCTGAAATCAAATACCAGATTAACAGAAGAACAATGGTCGCAAGGATTATGTAAGTCCATTTTTTTACCGGATCCAGTCGGGTTTTGGCGGCCTTCGTGGCTTCCTTTTTAGTCAGTGTTGTTTTCTCTGCTGGGGTTTGTTCGGAAATTTCTTCTTTTAAAGGTTTTTTCTGAGTTTCCGACTCAGTTGTTGTTTGTTTTTCATCTGACATAATATTATCCGTATTGATCCTGGGTTAATACTGGTTTTCAGTTTCTTCAGCATTAACATTTTTGCCATTTGTCTCAGGAATGCTTTCTTCAAGTACATCATCCCAGTCTGTGCGCTGCTGCATAAGCTCCAGGCTTTGGCTGCTGATTAGGGGAAGGCTGGATTGATCTTCCCAGCCGCCACCGAGTGACATATATAAATTTACCAGGCTGCTGACTGATACTCCGCGTTGGCTTACCAGTCGTTGTTGCTGGGTAAACAGCGCCTGCTGAGAGTCCAGAACCCTTTGATAATCAGAGAAGCCTTCCCGATAACGCAGCACCGACAGTTGATTAGAGCGTTTGGCGGAAACCACTGTTTTAGTCAGTATATCTGTTTGGGTTTGCGAGCCATTGAAAGCAACCATGCTGTCTTCGGCTTCGCGTGCGGCTTGCAGCACGACTTCACGGTAATTGACCAATGCCTGTTGTAAGCGGGCATCCTGAATTCGCACATTGTTACGGATACGCCCATAATTAAGAAACGGCCAGTAAAAAGTTGGTCCTATCGAGAGTGTCAGTGCATCGCTACTGAATAGGTCGCCGAAATCTGTACCGCTGGCACCACCGGCCACCAGACCTAAGCTGCCGGTGATACTAAAACTTGGGTATAGGTCGGCTTTTGCCAGACCAATTCTGGCATTTTGTGCCAAGGCGTTGAGTTCCGCTTGGCGAACATCCGGTCGCCGTCGCAACAGGTCCGCGGGTATGCCTACTTCGATATTGCTCGGCAGGACGGGTATGCCGGTGTTTTTTGTCATTGTGTTATCGAGTGTGCCGGGGAGTTGGCCGAGCAAAGTATTGAGTGCATTGAACGCCTGTTTTACCGCGACTTCATAACCAGGTATGGTCGCCTCGGTGCTTAGCAACAGGGTTTTAGCTTGTTGCATATCCAGTTCTGAGTCTGAGCCATTTTTAAACAATACACTGGTGATATCGTAGCTGCGCTGCTGGATTTTTATGTTTTCTTTGGCAATTCGCAAAAGTTCTTGATTTACACGAATAACCGCATAAGTATTCACCACTTGTGCAGTTAGTAATATCAAGGTTTGGTCACGAGCAGCAATTGAAGACAGGTAGGTAGCATCAGCCGCTTCAATTCCGCGTCTGAAGCGACCCCAGAAATCAATTTCCCAGGAGGCGCTGGCAGCGATACCATAAGTCCAAAAGTTTGAGCCTCCACCGGAGTTATTAGCCGGAAATATATAGCTTCTATTGCCAGTAATAAGTTGTGATTGCGGGTACTGACTACCCTGTGCAATTCCCAATTGGGCGCGTGCTTCAAGCACGCGTAAACCGGCAATTTCCAGTGGGTTATTCTGCTGCCAAGCCATATCTACCAGTTGGTCGAGTACCGGGTCGTTAAACACACGCCACCATTGCGGCTGGTTAATAGTAGAAGTATTCAGCCACTCATCTCCTGCATGCGACCAGTCAGCGGGTATCTCAATATCTGGCTTTACGAAATCTGGGCCCACTGGTGTGCAGGCGGGCAGCAGTGTAAAAAGTCCGAGCATAAGGGTGCTTTTAATGAGTGCCCGGATATTCAGTTTGCCAGTATTAGTCGGTTTGTTCATGGTTACCCGTAACTCTATGGCGCCGATAGAGATTGGTCATCACCGGCATCATTGTGCCGGCGGAAAGGCCGAACATCAGCACCCCGTTACTGGCTTCAAGTGCGCCCAATAAACGCCACTTTTCGCTCATTACGATGTCACCATAGCCGAGTGAGGCAAAGTTTACCGTGGAATGATAATAAGCTGTTTCGAAATCGTTAAACTCGCCAAGGTACATAAATAGCTGTGCCCATATACCAATTTGCACCAAATGGCCGGTAAACAGCATTAATAAGACCACACAGATTACATAGGCATCGAAGCTAAAGCTGCTTGTATGGTCTTTGTTATTGAGTATCCGCATCAGGTAACGGATCATCAATACAACCACAACGACCTGAATAGCCATGCTTATGAAAACCGTGATACTGCCCAGTAATAAAGGTATCAGCATATTATTTCTCCCTGGCGCTCAATAGTTATCTGAGCTGGATATTCCTGCATGATTCAAGTTTCAGGATTGTTTACAGTGGCAGCAGGAGTGGTGACAGGCTGCATTTCAGTCCTTTCCAGCCAAGTCTGAAACAGCTTGTAACCCACTGCCAGTACCACCGCACCAATAAACAAGCCAACGATGCCGGCTGTTAGCATGCCGCCGATGGCACCGAGCAGTATCACTATCATAGGTGCATCGACACCTCTTCCCAGCAGTACGGGCTTTAAAAACATATCGCTAAAGCTGACTAATATGCTCCAGATCATAAAGACAACGGCAACCCCAGTGCTTTCAATTGAAAACACATAAATAATAGCGGGTAGCAGTACTAGAAGCGGAGGTAGTTGGGCAATGCCGAGTATGATAATAATCAAAGCTAGAACCCCAGCCATAGGTACACCCACCGCCATCATGCCTAGGCCTCCAAGAATGCCTTGGATAAATGCGATACCTATCACCCCGACTGCAACGCTGCGGATAGTATTTACCGACATGGTAAGCAGGGCATCGCCATCTCTCGGAGACAGTCGTCTCGCCAGCCTACTCATGCTTTTGCTGGCTGCCTCAGCACCGGATAAAAATGCCACGGCGATTAATAGGGATACAATAAATTGCAGCGCACCAATACCTGCGCCAGCGGCTGCTCCTACGAGTTTTTTGCCGACAGTCGCTACTTGTTCTGGGTGTTTTTTCAGTAAGGCGGTGAGGTCACTAGATGCCTGCTGCCAGAATGAATAAGCTTTTTCACCGATAACGGGCCAATCCTTTACGGCTTCAGTTGGTGGTGCTATATGCAGAGTGTTGCTGGTAATTTTTGCACCTAACTCTCTGGCGCTTTCAAGTAGCGATGTGGATAAGCTGATGAGAGGCAACAATATGATAGCAACACCAATCAATGCGACTAATCCGGCGGCTAGCTTGTTACGGCCCCCCAGTTTTTCGACCAGTTTAACAAATGGTTTATACAGTGATACCGCAATAATTGCACCCCAGGCGATGAGTGAAATAAAGGGGGAGAGAATCAAAAAGCACCATACTAATATCAGGAAAATAACCCCTAATCTTATGGCTATTTCAATGGCTAGTGTAGTTGGAGTATCATGCTGGTGACTTGATGTGCTCATTTTTCTGCTCCCATATGCAGATGAAAGGTTAAGCTTAACTGATTTCAAGATTATATAACTAGAAAATCCTATTATCGAAAGCTCTTTTAGGGTAAGGTCATTTCGATTATGAATTTGAAAAAGGATTTTCAATATGGCAAGACAATCTAATTACCGATTGAATTTTTCGCTAGCATCTCTTTTTTTGTTATTCCTAATAGCTCAGCCAGCGCAAGCAGGCTGGCAATCATTCACCATAATCAACGGCAGCTTATTAATTGATGTTGAAATCGCCGGTCACCCCGCGCGAGCACTGTTGGATAGTGGTGCAGCATTAAATTTAATTAGTAGCGAATTTATTGCAAAACATAAACTCAACTTTGGTAAGTCGCAGAAACTGAAGATTCAGGGCGTATTCTCTGAGGAAACCGTTCAGACCTACAGTAATATCCCGATTAAACTATTTTCTTCAGAGTTAGAGCTTGATAATGTAGCCGCAGTTTCACTTAATGGCCCGGATCTATTGCTTGGTGCTGGAATGTTTAAGGGCCGAATCGTTCAGGTTGATTACCCAAATTCTAGAATACGCTTCCTTAAGAAAAAAGCCGTGAATATGAGCAAGCATGCAAATGTACCAATGAAACGCGCAAAAGGCAGCCGCTTTCCTGCGATACAAGTTGAAGCTAATGGTGCAAAAGTTTGGCTTATTTTAGATACTGGCAACACTGGGGGAATCCTTTTGAAGCGCAGTTTTGCACTTGAAAAAAACTGGATGTCTAAAAGCACATTGGTTACCGATCAGATAGCTCATGGAATTGTCGAGGCGGGGCATATCGAGGAATTTCAACTTGATTCTTTTATCATTGGCCCCTATGAATTAGACAATGTGGTTGTCAGTGTTCCCGGGCCAAACCAGGAGGCAAATGTTGGTCGACATCGCCCTGAGAAAACCACGGGTACACGGATTAAAAGCGGCGTACAGGCAAAAGGAATTATCGGCTACGATGTGTTTAAACATTTTGTAATTACAATTGACTATCTGGCTTATAAAGTTAATTTCCACGCACCTTGAGTCATCAGGGCTTTGAGTGCTAGTCTCGAATCAATCTGACTCTAAACGAGCGACCTTTTAATTGGCCCTGGCCTAGTTTTTTGAGTGCCTGCCTAATTACATCACGATGAATTGCAACATAAGCCCAGTTATCAAAAATTTGAATTTTACCCACCTGATTTC
>JAKITM010000005.1 GCA_021648045.1 Lysobacterales bacterium | reverse complement strand
AGCAACTTGAAAGAAAGGTCCTCGGTATCATGAGAAAACTACAAGCCCTTCCGGCTCGGGTTAAGAGCTACTTTTTACATCCAGCAATTCAGTACGCTGCATAGGGTATTTGGACGCTAGGTTAATAGTATCAGGATTGGCTGAAGTGGCACCTACAAACATGTTACTCATGTTAGTGACTTTCGATGTATCCCAGCCACTGGTATCCGGATTGGCCCAGGTGGCTCCAGAAAACATATTTGACATATCAGTTACTGCTGAAAAATTCGGCAGGTCGTTTGCTGGTAGAACTAGATTAGTTGCTCCACGAAATGCACTATTCATTGATTTCCAAGCGTTGGTACCCCACTGATTCAGGGAAAGCATCTTATTTCTATCTCCACCCCACGCGATACGGATCGTGTCATATGTACCCCGAATTCTAATGGTATAAGTACCTGCAACACCGTAATAATGAGTAACCGAACCAGTTAATCCAAACTCATCAAAAGTACCATCATTATCCCAATCCACATCATAAGGACCACCTATCATAGGAACTATAATTGAAGAATTATTTGATGCGCCAGGATTATCAGTTTTCCAGGTGGTGACAAAATGATCTTCAGGCGCGGCGAATGCCGAATTTGAAAGCAAACAGGCAAACAAGAAAGACACGTGCCAGAGCAATCTGTGATTTTTTGCCACGTTTGCACCCTTTGATTATCAATAGATATTGGAGTATATACATATACTACCCAGTTGATTGTGCATTGATATAAGTCAAACATCAAATTTACACACTAGAGAAGCTGCTAGCGTTACTGCTGGGTATTCCCGGTTCAGTTGTGGTTTGCCTATTGCCGGGCCTGCTGTATGTAGTCAACTACCCTGCTAACTTGTATGCAATTGGCAGTCGAAAGCGTCGGTGAAGAATTATGAAAGTGTATTTGCGCGTGTCAGAACTGGGACACGGGCTAAACAAGCGGATTGACCGAGATATGTTTTTAGTCAGAATTTAATCTAGCCGATTGATTTTGAATGGTGCCCAGGGCCGGAATCGAACCGGCACGGTATCACTACCGAGGGATTTTAAGTCCCTTGCGTCTACCAATTTCGCCACCTGGGCGCACTACTTTCAAACTGCCCCGATCTTCTGAAAAGCCAAAGTATGCTGTGATTATTTAGTGCTATCACAACGCCACCTGGGCGCACTTCAAAAATTCAATTAGCTTAAATGGAGGCCAGGCCCGGAATCGAACCGAGGTCAACGGCGTTGCAGGCCGCTGCATAACCACTCTGCCACCTGGCCATCAGGTTTGCTAATCGAGACTGTATTTTACAGCCATAGGCACATTTCTGCCACACTCTTGGGCTGGTAAATGCCCAAATCATGTACTTTAAAAATAAAAAACCCCGGCCCGAAAACGGCTACCGGGGTTGTTTATATTTGGAGCGGGAAACGAGATTCGAACTCGCGACCCCAACCTTGGCAAGGTTGTGCTCTACCAGCTGAGCTATTCCCGCAAAGGAGGTGAATTTTAAGCTCTTTTGAGCCACTGTCAAGTATCAAAGGCCAATTTTTTGTAAATATTCGAAAAAAACTCAAAAGTAGCCAATAAAAGCAGAAAAACACACGCCGGACTATGTTTTATTGCTTGGGGGTGGCAAAATACGCACACATAAATACCGATGGGATCAAATGGCTAAGAAAGATGTAATTGAAATGGAAGGCAAAGTAGTTGATACATTGCCTAATACCATGTTCCGAGTTGAGCTTGAAAATGGACACATAATAACTGCCCATATTTCCGGACGCATGCGCAAACACTATATTCGTATTCTTACGGGTGACGGTGTGCGCGTTGAAATGACACCTTACGACCTAAGCAAAGGTCGCATCACCTATCGCATGAAGTAAGCCTGAATTTAAACTTGTAGCTCAGGTTACTATTCCTGTAATCCTGTAGTAACTGGCGTTGGTGCATCCACAATCACATCTTTATTTGACGCGTGATAGCGAATTTTCAATGCCTCCGGGTTTGTGTCGTCAGTTTCCACAAAAACATCACCACCTTCAGCAAGACTGCCAAACAGCAGTTCTTCTGCCAGTGCCCGCTTGATATGCTTTTTAATCATCCGCTGCATGGGTCGTGCGCCCATGGTTTCATCAAAGCCTTTACTGGCTAACCAGCTGCGTGCATCCGGGCTGACGGTGATGCTGACATCTTTGTCGGCAAGCTGTGCCTCCAGCTCAATAATAAACTTATCGACGATTTTAAGCACTACCACTTCATCTAGTGATTTAAACTGAATAATGCCATCCAGCCGATTACGGAATTCCGGCGCGAAAGTTTTTTCAATCTCAGCCATCGCATCTGTACTGTTGTCTTGATCCGAAAAACCGATAGACCGTCTGGCGGCTATTCTAGCACCGGCATTGCTGGTCATTACCAGCACTACATGGCGGAAATCAGCTTCCCTGCCATTACTATCGGTCAGTTTGCCATGATCCATAATTTGCAGTAATAAATTATAGACATCCGGGTGGGCTTTTTCGATTTCATCCAATAACAATACCGTATGCGGGTTTTTAGTAATCGCCTCGGTTAATAGGCCGCCTTTATCAAAACCCACATAGCCTGGAGGTGCACCAACTAAACGGGATACTGAGTGTGATTCCATATATTCCGACATGT
The DNA here is from genome assembly GCA_021648045.1 of Lysobacterales bacterium. Classification (GTDB taxonomy): domain Bacteria; phylum Pseudomonadota; class Gammaproteobacteria; order Xanthomonadales; family SZUA-36; genus SZUA-51. Next base: position 53,030 of record JAKITM010000005.1, on the reverse strand, counting down.
CGAAACGGGTTAGTTCGATCCCCAGTACTTGTGCCAGTTGGCGGGTAACTTCTGTTTTACCAACACCGGTTGGGCCGGCGAACAGAAAGCTACCGATTGGGCGCTCACCATCAGCCAGGCCAGATCGTGACATTTTGATCGCAGATGCTAATGTAGCAATCGCCTCATCCTGGCCGAATACGGATAATTTTAAATCTCGTTCGAGGTACTTCAGCGCATCGCGGTCGCTACGGGAAACTTGTTTTGCAGGAATTCGCGCAATTTTGGCGACTACAGCTTCGATATCGCCGGCATCCAACTCCTGTTTGCGGTCTTCAGGCTCTTGCAACCACAGGCTGGCCCCTGCCTCATCGACCACATCGATGGCTTTATCCGGCAGTCTGCGGTCGTTCATGTGGCGCGCGGAAAGCTCAGCTGCGGCAACTAATGCGGCATCGCTGTATTTCACCTGGTGGTGCTTCTCAAAGCGGTCTTTCAAGCCGCGAAGAATATCAATAGTTTCAGAAATACTGGGTTCGGCGATATCAATTTTTTGGAAGCGCCTAGCCAGTGCCCGGTCTTTCTCAAAAATACCGCGATATTCTTCAAATGTTGTTGAGCCCATGCAACGCAGATCACCGTTAGCGAGCACCGGTTTAATTAGGTTTGAGGCATCCATTACCCCGCCGGATGCGGCTCCAGCACCAATGATGGTGTGTATTTCATCAATAAATAAAATCGACTCGGGCTGTTTTTTTATCTCGCCTAAAACGGCTTTGAAGCGTTTTTCAAAATCACCACGGTATTTAGTGCCGGCCAATAGCGCTCCTAAATCTAGAGAATAAATAACCGCATCCTTAAGTACAGCAGGAACATCATTTTCAATAATTTTACGCGCCAAACCTTCTGCCAGTGCGGTTTTACCAACGCCGGCCTCACCCACAAACAGCGGATTATTCTTGCGCCGGCGACAAAGAATCTGGATGATTCTTTCGACCTCTTTTTCACGCCCGATCAAGGGGTCGATTTTATCCGCTAGTGCGCGCTGATTGAGATTGCTGGCAAACTGCTCAAGTGCCGTTTTTTCCTGCTCTTCGACTGCGGTTTCAGCTTGGCCTGCTGCCACGCCTTCATTGCTTTCGCTGTCCCCATCGTAGCGGGTAATACCGTGGGAAATATAATTAATTACATCAAGCCGCGTAATATCACGCGAGTTCAGCACCCAACTGGCATAGGATTCTTTTTCTCCGTAGATGGCGACCAGTACATTACAGCCCAACACTTCGGTCTTGCTGGCAGACTGGACATGATACAAAGCCCGTTGCAGCACACGCTGAAAGCCGATAGTTGGTTGGGTGTCACGGGTATCTTCAGGCCCTAAAGATGGCACTTTTTCAGCCAACACCTGATTAAGTTCATCGGCAAGGGCTGGCAAGTCGGCACCGCAAGCATTCAGGGCGCTAACCGCAGAGGTGTTATCGAGCAGTGATAGCAGCAGGTGTTCAACCGTCAGGTATTCATGGCGAGAATCGCGGGCTTGCTGATAAGCCTGGGCTATGGTTTGTTCAAGGTCTTTGCTAAACACGGGTTTTAACTCTCCTGAAATTTGCCAATGTTGAATCCTGTTTTATGCGTAAATTTATTCTGGGCTCTCTACTATAGAACCTTAAACCAGCCATAAAGTTTCATACCGATTCTAAAGTGCACTGCAAGGGTTGGCTCTCCTGGCGGGAAAAGTCATTCACTTGGGCGACTTTGGTTTCGGCAATATCTCGCGAAAAAACACCGCAGACGGCCTTGCCTTTGGTGTGTACATGCAACATGACCTGGGTGGCTTTGTTCTCATCCATGCGGAAATGCTGACACAATACCTCAATTACAAACTCCATCGGTGTGTAATCGTCGTTCAATAACATGACCTTATACATTTTCGGCGGCTCAAGCTCAAGACGAACCTCCTCCTGTGACAGGTCGTTTGCAAATGAATGATCGGGTGTGCTCATAGGCTCATTGTATTACAGCTTTGGAAAGGTGCAAGGGCTGACATCAACTCCTTGCTGATAATATTTTACATGTTATATAAATATCATAAAGATACGAGGTTTACATAGAAATATTATTATAGTGTTTTCATTCGATTTCAACTCAGTTTATGAAGACAAAACAAGTGTTCGGATATTGGCTTTGTCAGCTTGAAAGCGCAGCCCCTGCCCTCATATCTAATATAATGGAACATAGACGGCTAGATGTGGAAATACTTGTATGAAGGTTATGGCGGGCTTGTCCGGCGGTGTGGATTCTTCCGTTGCTGCTTTATTGTTGCATCGGCAAGGTATCGATACTTCTGCCCTGTTTATGAAAAACTGGGAAGAAGACGACCGCATGGGCAGTTGTCCGGCAGAAGCAGATGCAAAAGATGCCGCAGCCGTTGCCGCCAGTCTTGGAATTCCATTTCACACCCGCAATTTTGCTGCCGAGTATTGGGATCTCGTATTTGAACATTTTCTCGCCGAATACAAAGCCGGCCGCACCCCTAATCCGGATATTCTCTGCAACCGCGAAATTAAATTTAAAACCTTTCTTGAACATGCGCAAGACCTTGGTTGCAGCCATATTGCAACCGGGCACTATGCGCGCCGAGATGAGCTAGATGGCCGTTATCGCTTGCTGCGGGGGCTGGATCAAAACAAGGACCAGAGTTACTTTCTATACACCCTGGGACAGCAACAGCTAGCACGCACATTATTTCCGGTAGGTGAGCTGGAAAAGCCTGCCGTGCGTGAGTTGGCAGCATCCGCCGGTTTCCTTATTCACGATAAAAAAGATAGCACTGGTATCTGTTTTATTGGTGAGCGTAATTTCAGACCCTTTCTTTCTCGCTACTTACCAGCTCAGCCAGGTGAGATACAAACCCAGGATGGGCAGCTTGTCGGACAACATCAGGGGTTAATGTATTATACGCTTGGTCAACGCCAAGGCCTTGGTATTGGCGGGGTTAAAGGTGCTGGTGATGCCCCTTGGTATGTGCTTAGCAAAAACATGCAGGACAATATTTTAACTGTTGGCCAGGGCCATGATCATCCCTTGTTATTTTCCAATCGGCTGGAGATATCAGAACTCAGTTGGGTTGCCGGCAATCCAGCAGAGATAGATACTAGTTTAAGCGCTAAAATTCGCTATCGTCAGGCTGATCAAGCTTGTCGGATTAGCCATATCGAAAAAGATACCTGCCGAGTAGTATTTGAACAGGATCAATGGGCTGTTACCCCAGGTCAGTCTATTGTGTTTTACCGTGGCGAAGAATGTCTTGGCGGCGGAATTATTGATTACAGCGAAGTTACTTTATGATCACACAGCAGCTAAAAGAACAAACCCTTGCCCTTGCGGGAGTCTTTCAGGCAGCAGAACTGGTGCATCAGGCAGCTACCACCGGACAGTGGTCCGGCTATGCTGCTGAACAAAGCATCCAAAGTCTGTTTGTGTTAAATCCCGAAACAGTTGAAGATGTTTATGCTGGCGAGTATGGCGTCAACATGGGCTTAAAAGCACTGCGCAGTGCTTTGGGTGGCGAACAACAAAGCGGGCAAATTCTAGCCTATGCGATTGAGTTGCTGCAGCTAGAAAAAAAATATCGCGCGGATCGGAACATACGCCAACAAATCGGCGAGGCACTCACTGATATCAGCCAACTGGGTAATGATAATAGTGAAAACACCGAGCTTATGGATATGCAGGCAACAGCGCTGGGTGAGCTTTATCAGAAGACCATTAGTACGCTGTCTACTCGAATTATGGTCAATGGTAAGCCTAGGCATTTGCAGAATGAGAGAACCCTTAGCTGGATTCGAACTTTATTGTTCGCCGGTTTGCGCTCAGCCCGCCTGTGGGTACAACTGGGCGGTTCTCGCTTTGATCTGATGTTCGGGCGTAAAAAAGTCATTGACGCCAGCACTAAAATCTTAGGCTAAGAGGACTATATATTTAAGATTACAGAATAAATTTTTGACTGTTAAATCAGGCTTGAATCACGCATAATTACAGGATTGAATCGAAGTTCTAAAAGAAACAAGAAAACACGCGTTTCAGGAGCTTCGCTTTATTGCAGGGTGAGTACTTATCATCTTGCAATGCAAACACTAACCAGCAATATTCAGGAGCATAACAATGTCTAATTCCTTTTCCACACGCAGCACGCTGAATGTTAATGGGCGTGAGATGGACTACTTCAGCTTACCCTCACTGGCTGATGAATATAATTTAGAACGCTTGCCCTTTGCGCTAAAAATTCTTCTAGAGAATCTGCTGCGCAATGAAAATGGGATTGATGTCACCAAAGATGACATTGAAGCGCTTTTAAACTGGGATGCCGAGGCAGAACCTGCCAACGAAATCGCATTTACTCCTTCGCGGGTGGTGTTACAAGATTTTACGGGTGTACCTGCGGTAGTCGATTTGGCGGCGATGCGCGATGCAATGCGTGATCTTGGTGGCGACCCGAATAAAATCAATCCGCTGTCACCTGCAGAGCTGGTCATTGATCACTCTATCCAGGTAGATTACTACGGTAGTCCATCGGCGCTTGAGGCCAATACCAAAATGGAATATCAGCGCAATCAGGAGCGCTATGCTTTCCTGCGCTGGGGTCAGAATGCATTTTCTAATTTTAGTGTTGTTCCGCCTGGCAATGGCATCGTCCATCAGGTCAATCTTGAGTATCTGGCGCGAGTGGTATTTGCGACTGAAAAAGATGGCGTCACAGTAGCCTATCCAGACACCGTAGTTGGCACAGATTCACACACCACCATGATTAATGGCATTGGCGTGCTAGGCTGGGGCGTTGGCGGAATTGAAGCTGAGGCAGCCATGCTGGGCCAAGCTATATCAATGTTAATTCCACAAGTGGTGGGCTTTAAACTTACAGGCAAATTACCTGAAGGCTCTACCGCTACAGATTTAGTATTAACCATCGTGCAGATGTTACGCAAACTTGGTGTAGTTGGAAAATTTGTTGAATTCTTCGGGGATGGTCTACAACACTTGCCGCTGGCAGATAGAGCCACTATTGCCAATATGGCGCCGGAATATGGTGCCACCTGTGGTATCTTCCCAATCGACCAAGAAAGTCTGGACTACTTGCGCTTGTCCGGCCGGGATGAAGACCAGATAGCTCTGGTTGAAGCCTATGCTCGCGCCCAGGGAATGTTTCATACTGTTGATTCAGTAACTGCTGATTACAGTGACACACTGGAACTGGATATGGGCACAGTTGTGCCCTCAATGGCCGGCCCCAAGCGCCCTCAAGACCGTGTGCTTGTAAGTGCCGCCCAACATGATTACCTGCGTGATATGAAACCACTTATCGCCGACCGCCCTGAGAGCAGCCCTGCCCCAATGGTTGAGTACAAAGACCAGTCTTTCGAGCTGGTCGATGGAGCTGTAGTTGTCGCTGCCATCACCAGTTGTACTAACACCTCAAACCCTGCAGTAATGTTAGGTGCTGGTTTAATTGCCCGCAATGCCGCCGCGCGGGACTTGCAGGTTAAGCCTTGGGTTAAAACCTCGCTAGCACCTGGTTCACGGGTAGTAACTGAATACCTGCAACATGCGGGTTTACTTGATGATCTGGAAAACCTTGGCTTTGATGTGGTTGGCTATGGTTGTACCACCTGCATCGGCAATACCGGCCCATTACCTGGCCCTGTAGGCGAGGCGATTCGCGAAAATGATCTGGTTGCCTGCTCCGTGCTCTCTGGCAATCGTAATTTTGAAGGCCGCATTCATGCAGATGTTCAAATGAACTATCTGGCCTCACCGCCATTGGTTGTTGCCTACGCAATTGCGGGTACATTAAATACCGACTTGATTAATGACCCACTTGGCCATGATGCCGATGGCAAGCCAGTATATCTACGCGATATCTGGCCTAGCAGTCACGAAATTCAACAATGTGTTCAGGATAATATTAATCCGGAAATGTTCCGCAAAAGCTACGCTGGAGTCTTTACTGGTGATGAAACTTGGCAATCTATGCAGTCTCCAGAAGGAAAAATGTTCAGCTGGGCCGAAGACTCCACTTATATTCGCAACCCGCCCTACTTTCAGGGCATGGGTGCAGAACCCGATGCGGTTACCGATATAAAAGGCGCGCGCTGTATTGCCTTGCTAGGCGACTCTATCACTACCGATCATATCTCCCCTGCGGGCGCGATAGCAGCAGATTCACCGGCCGCCATCTACCTGCAAGAAAACGGTATTGATCGTGCCCAGTTCAATTCCTACGGTTCTCGTCGTGGTAACCATGAGGTGATGATGCGCGGCACTTTCGCCAATGTGCGCCTGCGTAATTTAATCGCACCAGGTACGGAAGGTGGCTGGACCACATACTGGCCAGATAACGAAGTTATGCCGCTGTATGATGCGGCGATGAAATATCAACAAAGCGGTACCGGACTGGTAGTTATCGGTGGCAAAGAATACGGCACCGGTTCATCCCGTGACTGGGCTGCGAAAGGTACAACTTTGCTGGGAATCAAAGCGGTATTGACTGAAAGCTTTGAACGCATCCATCGTTCTAACCTGGTGGGCATGGGCGTACTACCATTGAACTTCTTACCTGGTGATAGCGCCGAATCCCTGGGCTTGAACGGTAAAGAAACTTTTGATATTGAAGGCCTAGATAATGGCAATGCCAAGCGGGTTACTATCACTGCAACCGCAGAAGACGGTAGCCAGAAAACCTTCCAAGCTAAAGTCCGTATCGATACGCCTAAAGAAGCCGAATACTATCGTCACGGTGGTATTTTGAACTTCGTACTTCGTCAGCTAGCTGCAAGTTAACACCAGGGGGGACGGTACCTGAAGGCACCGTCCCCGTGTTTGTCAGCGTTTGGCGCGGATGAGAATTTCTACTCTGCGATTGCGGTCACGACCGGCGAGTGTGGCATTATCGCCAAGCGGATGAGATTCACCATAACCCACAGAGTACATTCGCTCGGGGTAAATATCCTGGCCTATCATGAAATTAAATACCGACTGGGCGCGGCGTTCAGATAATTTTTGATTATATTCTTCTGATCCGGTGGAATCGGTATAGCCTTGCACAACTATTGCTGTTTCTGGGTAATCAGCCATTACGCCGGCAAACTCAACCAGGGCATATTCGCTATCGCCACCAAGCACCGCTGAATTCACCGCAAACAGGATATCGCTATCAAATCTTACTCGCAGGGTTTCTTCATCCAGTCTTTGTACTTCAAGCTCTTCAATTCTACGCAACTCAGCCTCTTGTTTATCCATGTAATGACCAACGCCGGCACCTAAGCCGGCACCAATAGCAGCACCAATAAGGATGTCATCTAACTCAGGGTCGCCAATTAAAGCACCCGCAGCCGCGCCTGCAAGCGCTCCCCACATGGCACCTTGCTTGGTTTTCTGATTCGGGTCACCATCAAGCGTGGCACAGGCAGAAAGCATAAATGGAATGGCTAAACATAAAATAGCTAAATTTCGGGTGCGCATGATTTAATTCCTTAGGTTTTATTCAATGAACATTTTTCAAGGTTGTTTTTTTTAATGATTGATATTGGTGCTTGCCTTAATCTCGACATCTAAACTATTGGCCTCGGCAGTCAGCTCAGTTGGTATTCCGTTTTCAATTATAAAAGAATTAGCTGAATCCGTTCTGAATTTTCTGCCAGCTCTAACTTCGGCTGAGTTTTCCAACAAAAGCTTTTTCATTTAACAAAGTGATTTGCATTAATCTAGTATCGTCTGGCTAATTCGCTCAAGGTTTCATCACCCTTGATTGCAGCCAATGCTACTTTTGATTTAAAGTCTGGTGAATGGGTTCTGCGTTTTCTGCTCATTTTCTATTCCTCATGTGTTGATAGTATAAAACAAAAATAACTCCTTATTTCAGGTTTCAACCTGCCCTATGGACGGGGTGCAGCTCTAGCCGTTGCCATAATTAAAGCTTGTTACCGAACCAAAGGGTTGGTATTGCACGCCAGTGAGTATGGTTTCAGTTTTGGTAGCGACGGATAATTTCTGCATGTTTAATGGGTTTCTCAAGTCTTTTTGGGTCAATTGACTCGTAACCTTGTCGGTAATGTGAGATTTTCGCTCGTGGCAAAATCGGGAATGTTTCTATTGAGTATTGAGTGTCTGCCCTGAATGGCATGTGTTATCCCAAACAGAGTGTGTATGGGGTCAGGTTGACACACAGGGGGAGCAAAGCCGTAAGCACAGGCCCTATTTGACCCGTTCGTTCCATCCGGAAATCTGAAACTGAATTTTCCCCCAATAAAACGGACGAATTAACTACGGGCTTGTATTTTTATTGGGCTGACCCATAGGTTACACTACATTAGTGTTTCGTTCTGTTGGCAGGAGAGGTAGTCAGTATGGCAATGCAAAATCTGTACTTCAGGCCTCGGCTGAAGGTCTCTATCGAGGTGTTGTTTTGAGTTCTGCGGGCAAATCAGATCCCCATCTATTTCGCGCTCTGGTAAATTCGACACCAAGGGTGGCAAGTGTCATTAAGGTGCTTTGGCGCCATGGTTTCGGCGGCGTGTTGGGTGGTGAACGAAAATGGCCCACACCCGATCAGGTGCGAGATGCACTGAATGAACTTGGGCTCGTGTTTATTAAGTTTGGGCAAGTCCTGTCCACCCGGGCAGACCTATTGCCGGCTGACTATATCAGCGCACTTGAAACGCTCCAAGACCACGCCACCCCGGTAGCCATTGAAATCATTCAGCAAACGATTGTTTCAGAGCTAGGCAACAGCGCCAGCACGCTATTTCAGGATTTCGAGAATGAACCGCTGGCATCCGCAAGCATCGCACAGGTACACGCAGCAACTTTGTGGGACGGCAGAGAAGTTGTTGTAAAAATACAAAGGCCCGATCTGGATGAGCTTGTGAATCAGGATCTAGTGGTGCTATCACAGGTAGCCGCCTTGGCCGAAAAGCTGACACCCGCACTACGGCCTTACGGCTTACCCGCGCTAGTTGATGATTTCCGCCAACAACTGGGAGACGAGTTGAATTTTGAGAGCGAAGCGGCGCACATCATGCGTTTCGAAAAAATGCTGGAGGCGGAAAACGGCTTGTGGATTCCGTCTGCGATTGTAGAATTCAGCAGTAAACGCGTTCTTACAATGGCCCGGTCCCACGGTGTACGGCTGGAACAGTATGTGGCCGAGCATCCTGATGAGGCGAGCGGGCTCGCCCGACGGATTGGCCGCTTGTTTATCCGCCAGATATTCCGCCATGGCGTTTTTCACGCCGACCCCCATCCGGGTAACTTTTTTATTCTTCAGGATGGGCGAATATGCCTACACGATTTTGGCATGATTGGGGAAGTTGACGAGTACACTCGCGAAGCACTTGTCAGCCTTGTCGATGCAACAGTGGCCGGTGATGGCCGGGGCGCGACACGGGCTTACCTCGACCTGGGGCTACTGCCTCGGGATGTTGATCGGCAATCGCTGCAAACAGAAGTAACAGCAATGGTGCTGGACATTCGCAGCAGACCGTTGGCTGAAGTTTCCGTCGGCGAGGCATTACAATCCTTAGCCACCCTTGGCGGGCAACACCAAATCAAAAATCCTGGCGTCATTCTGCGGCTTTCCAAGGTATTCATTACACTCGAAGGCGTGCTGGCAAGACTCGACCCTGAGTTGAGTTTTATTGAGTTATTTGGCGATGCTTTCCATGAAGCCATCAATCGAAGAATGCAGCCCAAGCGCTTACAGCGTGATTTCATGCTAGCACTTCAAGCCTTTGACAAATTGACCCGAGAGGCACCCGATGATGTACGCCGGATATTAAATAACTGGGGGGATGGAAATCTCGGTCAGATCGTTATTAAGCAAAAACCCGACGAAATTAAGCGCCGCTCCACGGAAGCCAAAGCTAGCCGGCAGACACTTGCCGGCGGTTTTACCGCGCTGACGGGGGCGGTTTTAGCAAATAGTTCATCCGCAAATATTCAGTCAATTGGCGTGGCCCTGCTTGTGAGCGGCCTTGCTGTTCTGCTTTTCAGACTGTTTAGGGGTTAGCAAATAGACCGCCTCTGCTTTGAGGTGAAAGCGCTTGAAATCGTGAGCACGCCGCCATTAAACCACTCTATTTCTGGATGTAACCCCGAGCATAACCTGATATTTACACTTCATCTTATAAGGGATAATATAAATCCAGACAAGGGGCTTTTATGAAATCACTATTCCTGCTTTACTATCAGGCCTATTCGCGGCTACAACAAAGCAGTGGTTGCGCTGGCGAATAAGCTAAACCGTATTGCCTGGGTCATCGTCGCTAAAGGCGAACCTTTTGATGTAAAGCGGGCCTTTAAACCCGCCATGTAAGACTGCCCAGGCGATGAGATAAAAAGTCAAAATTACCTCCGGCTACTCTGACCGAGGACAAAGATTAATAACCCGCGTGCCTGTATAGACCCACAGGGGAGGTATCTCGAAACTCATCCTGAACCGGAACATCGAATAGCTCCAAAGTAAAAGTCCGAATATATGTCAGCAGATGCCCTTTACTTTAATCACCGGGCAGCAACAATTAACAATAACGAAAAGCCCTAGAAATTTAAGAGAGATGCCTTTGGCCTTCGGAAGATGCCAATTCAACTGAAAAAGCCCTTAACTGAGGGGGGGGGGGGAGTCGTTCATATATGCCTATACTACTTTGGCATGTTATTTTTTTAAAGCCTCAAAGCCAGACGCGCTGATAACATCAATTACTGTACTGGAAACAACATCCGAACGATTAAGGCCTATTTTATACCCAGAATAATAAACAATACTTGTACTTGTTGAAACAGCACTACGATAGATGCTTTGTTTAAAGTTTATCCCTTCATCAGAATAATTAGGATTAGGGTAATTAGGATTAGGAATTGTCATTTGGGTTGGTCTGTTATACTCTTCATTAATTAACTGATACTCTGGTTGATTCCCTGTTTTTGAAAAAAACTTGTAAAAACCAGTATTGTTTTTAGCAAATTTAACATGCATTAAAAAATGATACCATTCTCCTAATTGAAGAGGAAACATTTCATGATAACTGTTTGATGGATTTGGCCCATGTACTGCATGGAACTGATATTTAATAGTTCTAGTAGCAACTCCTGAGGAGCCCATGCTTATCCCAAACTCACCATGGCGACCTCCATTTACATAAAAGTGAGGGGAAGAAAAACTAGTAAAAGCATACCATGGAGATGTAGTATCACTCCATGTGTTGTCTAGTTTTAGACTCCATGAAACCCACACCTCGTCATACTCTTTATTTGAACCAATATTAGCAGCATGATATGTTAATCTAGCTCTCTCTCTGTCGACTCCTGATTGACAAAAGTCATCATCTATTAATGTAACTTTTGCTACAAGTCCCATTACGTTATCTGGATCTGTTACTACTTGTAAGCTATTTGGACGCGGAAGACATGCATTGTTACCTGTCCCATAAGCACTATTAAAGTAATTTTGACCTACCCAGGTGTCGGATGTACTAAAACTACCGTCAAAGAGTAGTCCCGAAGACGCCGAAGACGCATTAAAGGTCACAAAAAAAGAAACTATTATAAGTATTGGTTTTGTTTTCATAAATTTATTTTCTATACCTAGATTTGGGTAGCAAAGCATTGGACAGGCATACCCCCCCTGTGTGTTAACTTGACCCCATACATACTCTGGTTAGGGTAGTATACATAGATTTCAGGGTAACCCCCCCCCCTGCGTCAGGGTAGTTGTCGCCTCTATTTCATTAAGGGGTAGACAATAATGCGTACAATACACAATCAATCATTTAAGAAACAGGCCGTAGAAAAGGTACTGATTAAATCAATGATGTACCGCGGAGTGAAACTCCCCATCAGGGTTCCATTCTGTTTTTAATATATAAGCTCACTACGAAAGTATAGCCGAGGTTTTATCAAAAGCTGAGAATATCACCCTGCTGACAGTTTTGTTCTGCCCGATGGAACGGTACACTGCAAACACGCCGAGCATCAGGACATTCGTGAACAGCCGATCGGTATGCTTAATATGCTACCTGATGCCGCACTAGAGGCCATTAAACGCCAGTTAATACGGCGGGCAGGTAACGCACTTGGAAATCACAGCCTTTAAGTCGGCTTCCAGTTACTTGTCAGCGCGGTTCGAATACTTCTTTCCATTGCGCCTCAACCAACTCCCACTCATTACCTTCTTTGGCATTATCCCGCCAACGCCAGTGGGTAACAAAGTGATAAAACTGGCCGCTATGTGGCAGCCAACCCCCGCCCCCGGTTAACAGGCTCTGAAAGCTCGCTGTGGCGGTAATTATAGTGGCGGCTTTGGACTGGTCTTCTGAGACAAACTGGACCTGAATTACTGCTGGGCCAGAGCGTAGGGTAATGCGACTATGTTGTCGCCTTTGACGTAACATAAACAAGCTAAGCTGCCGCCGATCCGGAAAATGCTCGGAACGAAAATCCGCTGCCACGGCATCTAACACTGCGTCACTTTCCCCCTGGTTGAGTGCCAGCTCCAGTTGGTTAATTTGCTGGCGTAAACTTTCTGAATAGTTGTACGGCTCCTCACTGCAGCCCTGCAATAGCAGCACTGCAAATAATAAAGCTAGCCGTCTAATTGCAGTCATCAGCAACCGAAAGCAAACTTTCTTCCAATAGCCGCGAGGCCACAACAATTAAATCGTGCTCGGTGATCATACCGACTAATTTTTCATCTTCAACCACCGGCAAGCAGGCAATGTGGTTGTCGCGCATCATCCGGATGGCTTCAACCGTTAGGGTTTCTGGTGAAATCACCAGCATTTCTGTTTGCATGATACTGCCCACAGTGAGGTTGTTTTCAGCGGAAATTTTTCCCTGTGCCAATAACCGTAATAAAATCCGATGTGAGATTAGACCCACAAGCTTTCCTTGGGCATCTTCGACGGGGACATGACGGACATGCTTCCAGTCCATTAGGCTAGCTACAAAATCGACAATATCGTCCGGCCTCACAGTAAATAGTTCGGTTGTCATATATTGATTAACTGTCTGGTAGGATTGACGCCAGTCTTGTTCTGGGCAAAGCTCTGCAAGTTCCCATTCGTGCACAGGCTTACCCGTCACTTGCTGTTTAATCATACTGCTGGTGAGGCTACGCATGCGTTCATTCTTACTACCCTGACCTTCCATCTGCGCAAGGGAATCTAATTGCCAGCGGGACCCGGTGCGCCTCAGACTGACCCTGCGTTCGATGATTCCTAGGTAATGCTCAATATCGTCTGCCGCAATACCACTGCTGCACAAACCACCTTCTGCTAATGGCAGAAGCTCATCCAAAATAAGGTCCTGGGCGGGTAAAACCTGATCGTTAAACCAGTGTAGTTCGGCACTCAGACCGTAACGCGCGGAGGCCAAAAAATTACCCTTAACGGCGGCGAAATCGATGTGATCGCGAACATCGTTTACTTTACTCATCATTCCTGACATCAGGCCGATAAAAAATGCAGTATTTGCAATTTCGTCCGCAATCGTAGGCCCTGAGGGAATCACCCGATTTTCGATACGCAAATGCGCAACATTATCTGCTACCCCATAACAGGCTCTGTTCCAGCGGTAGACTGTACCGTTGTGTAGGTTTAAAGCATGCAGTTTTGGGATAATGCCCTTATCCAGCATCGCCATCGGGTCATCTTCCGTGTCTATGGTTAATATAGGTCGGAATCGGGCAATGTCTTCTTTGAAGATTTCTGCCACAGAGTTTTCTACCCAATTATCACCAAAATGCACCCGTGAACGAGTACCGCGAAGCTGCTCTACATCGGTACGCGTATCAATGGCATTCTCGAACACCGCAATCCGGCTTTCCATCCATAAGCGCCGGCCCAATAATATCGGCGAATTGACCACCGAGGATAATAGTGGTGCAGTAATAGTTTGGGCTATATTATAAAGTCGTGCAAACTCATCTGGTTCAACCTGAAAATGCACTTGAAAACTGGTGTTGCAAGCCTCTAGCATGATGTTGTCATGGCGAATATTAAGCTGATCTAGACCATTAATCGTAAATTGAAAATCCGAGCCGCGAAGCGCAAGCAAGGCATCATTCAACGCCATGTAACGCGGGTTGGGCACCATTGATTTTAAACTCAAGTCCCGCTCAGATAAGGTCGGCAGTATTCCAACTAAGGCAATATCCGCACCTTTCTTCAGCGCAGCTTCCCGGGCTTTGCGGTAGTAACCCTCACATTCCTCTTCAAGGTCGCGCAGGCAATGGCCGGTTAACACATAGGGCGAGAGGTTCGCCTCAAGATTGAATAGACCAAGTTCAGTAGTAAAAGCAGGGTCGTTGAGTTCTTCCAGAATTTCTAATGCTTTACAGGAAGCCCGCCGTGAGGAATCCACAATAAACATTTCCTGTTCAGCCCCTACCCTACGGATGCCGGTTTCAAACAAACCTTCATCAAGCATGCGCTCCAGCACTCTGACCTCAATCAGTAAGTTCTGCATAAACCGTTGCCGATCCGCATCTGAAACTTGTTCGCTTACATTTTGTTCGCCCATATAACTTCCTGCTCAAGGGTGTGGTTATAGATTAAATCAAAGTATTTTTTTACTCTTATAGGTGAATATTAATCAAGTGCTGGCTAAACGGCAAATAAATAACCGATTTTATTGGTAATAGTTGGCATTTTTGAGTATGTTAGTCAGTGCTGATAGTTAATGCTGATAATTTTATGGAGTGCTTCAATGTCAAACAACCCTTATTCTGAGAAACCCTGGCTACAGGGATACCCGGCAGATGTTCCCGAGGAAATAGATCTAAACACCTACTCCTCAATTGTCGATATGTTTAATCAGAGTGTTGAAAAATACGCTGCGAATACAGCCTTCATCAACATGGGTACTTCCATGAGCTACTCGCAGCTGGATAAACACAGCCGCGATTTTGCCGCTTACCTACAGTCAATTGGTTTGAAGAAAGGCGACCGTGTTGCCATTATGATGCCTAACTTACTACAGTATCCGATTGCAGTATTTGGGATATTGCGTGCGGGCATGGTGGTTATTAATACTAATCCACTCTATACCGTCAGAGAACTATCCCACCAACTCAGTGATGCCGGTGCCAGCGCCGTAGTTATCGTGGAAAATTTTGCCAATGTATTGGAAAAAACCCTACGCAAAGTGCCGATTAAACATGTCATCACTACTCGGCTTGGCGACATGCTTGATTTCCCCAAGGGTATGCTGACAAATTTTGCCGTTAAGCATATCAAAAAGATGGTTCCAGACTACAACTTACCCGACAGCATCAGCTTCAAGTCTGTGCTGAAGAAAGGTTCAGCTTCGACTTTCACCCCCGAAGATATCAGTCTTGATGAGCTCGCATTTCTACAGTATACCGGCGGCACAACTGGTGTTGCCAAAGGCGCTATGCTAAGCCATGGCAACCTGGTCGCTAATATGTTGCAGTCCACCGCCTGGCTTGGTGGCATGCTGGAACCCGGCAAGGAAACCATTGTTACCGCATTGCCGCTTTATCATATCTTTGCGCTTACTGCTAACTGCCTGATGTTTGTAAACCTTGGTGGCACCAATTTATTAATTACTAATCCGCGCGATATGCCCGGGTTTGTCAAAGAATTAAGCAATATAAAGTTCACTGGCATTACCGGTGTGAACACACTTTTTAACGGGCTCTTAAATACCCCAGGGTTTAGCGATATTGATTTTTCCAGTATGAAACTATCTCTGGGCGGCGGCATGGCGGTACAACGCGCAGTTGCTGAGCACTGGAAGGAAGTCACCGGCGTGCCACTTCTTGAGGCCTATGGGCTAACAGAAACCTCCCCTGCGGCTGTTTTTAGCCCGACCACTCAAACAGAATTTACCGGCGCTATCGGCTTACCCATATCTTCGACAGAAGCCATGGTAATTGACGATGAGTGTCAGCCTGTAGCCCTTGGCGAACCGGGAGAGCTGTGCATCCGTGGCCCACAGGTCATGCAGGGCTATTGGCAACTACCAAGCGCAACTGCCGACACCATGTGTGGTGAAAATGACGACTGGTTGCGTACCGGCGATGTGGCGAAAATGGACGAAAACGGATACTTCTTTATCGTCGATCGCAAGAAAGATATGATTTTGGTTTCTGGTTTCAATGTCTACCCCAACGAAATCGAAGATGTATTTGCCGCCCACCCGGGTGTGCTCGAGGTCGCAGCAATTGGCATCCCGGATGAAAAATCTGGTGAAATAGTGAAGATTTGTGTGGTGAAGAAAACCCCTAGCCTTGTGGCAGACGACCTGCGCGCCCATGCCAAAGAACAACTCACTGGTTATAAGCGCCCTAAGATTATTGAATTTTTTGATGAGTTACCGAAAACTAATGTCGGTAAAATTCTACGGCGTGAACTTCGAGAAATGGCTTTAGCAGCCGACACGGCCAAGGAAAAAATCAAGGACAAACTGAAAGATACTATCGACAAAATCTAAATTTAAACCATGCCTAGACCGAGGCCGGAGCCAAATATAATTGACTCCGGCCTCGGCTAGTTTGATGCTTGATCAACTCAGTCTACCCAGTGTATGCGAAACGGTTTGCTCTCCGAATTTGTCGTTAATTTCATCAAGTACTGATTCGATACCAGGTTTCGTCTCACGGTTATTAGTGATGGCGAAATTATCCTCTAGCTTTGAAGTCCCTACTCCCAGTAAGCGAACTGCAGTGCCAGGGTGTTGTTGTAACCATTTTTTTAGCAGTGCTTTGCTTACATTATAGATCGCCTTGCCAGAATCGGTTGCTTCGATAAGGCTGATTTGTCGGCTAAAAGTTTGGAAGTGTGAACTTCGTACTTTTAAACGAATAACCCGAGCGCTATACTTTTTCTTGCGCAAACGCCGCCCCACTTGCTCAGAAAGCTTTTGCAACACAGCTAACATTTGGCGTTGCTCATTTAGGTCGATATCAAAGGTTTGCTCATGACTGATCGATTTATCACTTCGCGTTGGAATGACCTCGCGTTGGTCTTCACCCGCAGCGAGTGCCTGAAAGTGGCTGGCTTGAGGCCCAAGTACGGACTGCATTAATTGCCTGTCGGCGCGGCGTAACTGGCCGAGGGTAAGTATGCCCGCCTGTTTGATGCGAAGTTCGGTTTTCGGCCCAACGCCCCAGAGCCATTTAACTGGCATAGGGTCAAGAAAGTCATGCGCATTCTCGGGAACTCGAAAAAACCCATCGGGTTTGCGAAAGTCGGATGCAAGCTTTGCGAGGAATTTATTCTCAGCCATACCCACCGACGCAACTAATCCAGTCTGTTGCAGGATCATGTCTTTAACCGCCCGACCGATAGTTTCAATATCGCCCAGTATTTTACGACTCGCTGTAACATCCAGAAAGGCTTCATCCAGTGACAAGCCTTCAACCAAAGGGGTGAATTGTTTGAATATAGAAAATACCTGAGTCGATATTTCACGATAGCGGGGCATATTACCGCGACAGTAAATACCCTGGGGACATAATCTACGAGCCCGGCCAATTGGCATTGCCGAATGCACCCCGAACTTACGCGCGGCATAGTTAGCCGCTGATACTACGCCCCTTGGGCCTAGACCACTAACGATAACGGCATAGCCGCTGTATTCAGGGTTATCCAGTTCTTCAACTGAAGCAAAAAAGGCATCCATATCGACATGGATAATGGCGCGCCGTAGGGGCATTTACACAATCACTTCACTTACACTTGCATTATCACTTACATCGTATGCGTTGATTTATTGCTCTCAAGCATGCCGGCCAGGTGTTTTTCAATTACATCACGAGCATGTTCACCATCGGGAGTTTCTGCAAACTGCACACCGATGCCAGGTTTGCGGTTTCCCTGTGAACCCATAGGTGTTATCCACACGATTTTACCGGGAATCGGCAGACGTTCTTCAAGGTCCATCAAAGTCATCAGGAGGAAGACTTCATCACCCAACTGGAAATGTTTATTGCTGGGCACAAATAAGCCCCCATTTTCGATAAACGGCATATAGGTCTTATACAGCGCGTCGCGGTCAAGGATGGATACGGATAAAATTCCCTGCTGTGCCATTTTGTTCTCCTTTTATAATTGCGGAATACTGTCGGAGGCGAATGCGTTCATGAGCCTCTGCCCCCCAGTTGTTTAAATCTGCGCCCATTGTAACAACCATTGCTCAAAGAGTAAGTCCTGGCGTAAAGGACCTTCTTGACTCCTCCAGCCCTGCATGGCCATTGATTGTAACTGCAATGAGGTTTCCAGAGGGAAATTCGGTCGCGCACTCCGTACCGCTTCACTAACTGGATCCTTACAAGCTTCACCCGTCAGGCTGGCACGGGCAACATCACCCATCCATTGACTCAACCACAGCCACACCAATGGCTGCTTCAATGTTACCCAGTTATTTGCTACTGCCATTAGGTCGGCCTGACCACGGGCGGTTTTTAAATACCCAATACCAACATTTCGGCGCACATCGAGCAAATCGCCCTGCAGGTATTCTGCTGCCAACAACGGTAAACCGCGCGCTGCCAATATGGCGGTGCGCACTTTTTCCGTTTGGTTTCCTGACTGGGTTAACCAGTCTTCCACTAGCGTATTTGCCGCCGTTTCAACAGCATATTGTTGGCAACGGCTGCGAATAGTTGCTAGTAAGCGAGCAGGCTCGGTGCTGCTGAGAATAATATAGGCATCCCCCGCCGGCTCTTCAAGTGTTTTCAGCAAAGCATTTGCCGCTGCCTGATTCATCGCCTCCGCTGGGCGAACCAGCGCTATCTTACAACTGGCCATGCTGGCGGTTAAGGTTATTTTATGTACGAATTCACGAATCTGATCTATTTTTATGACTTTACTGTCTTCTTCAGGTTCGAGGATAAAAACATCCGGATGACTACCACCCGCAAATAATTTACAGTTCCGGCATTCACCACAGGCAGAATCATCATTAAGCTCGGTGCAAATCAATCTGACAGCCAATCGTTCGGCAAGCTTTTCAATCCCGGCATGTGGCTGACTGCTAAGTAAAATAGCATGCGGCAAATGTTGATTCGCATGTTGTTTCATCAGTTGCTGCCACAGCATAGCGTGCCAGGGGTAATTGTTGTTCTTGAGAGTAAACATGGGCGTAGGCATGGGCGAATCCTGACTCACAGGCGTTGTTCCAAAATTGATAATACCTGTTTGCGTACCGCCGACTGACGGGCACTGGCATCAACAACTACGATTCGCTCGGGGTATTGCCGGGCGCGCCGCAGATAAGCCTTACGAACGCGTTCAAAAAATTCCCGTTGCTCGGACTCGATGCGATCAGGCGCGCCGGTTTTTTGTGCCCGTAGCAAACCCATTGCAACCGGCACATCTAGCAAAATTGTCAGTTTGGGCATGGTTTCGGCTACTACCAGTTGCTGCAATTGTTTGATTTGCTCTAGAGGCTGTTGCCGACCGCCTCCCTGATAGGCAAAACTGGCATCCACAAAGCGGTCGCAGATAACAGAATTACCGCCTGCCAGTGCCGGCTTAATGATTTGTTCCAGTAACTGCGCCCTTGATGCAAATATCAGCAATAACTCTGTTAGCGGTAAAATACCACTACGATTACAGTCCAAAAGAATATCGCGAATAGCCTCACCAGTTGGCGTGCCACCCGGTTCCCGGCAGCTGACAACCGTATCACCACGATCTTCCAGCCACTTGCGGATTACCCGCATAAGCGATGATTTTCCGGCACCTTCGCTGCCTTCAAGGCTAACAAATACTGCGCTCATTTTCGTTTTAACATCCGCTGTACGGCCTTGTTATGTTCTGCATAAGTCTCAGAGAAAGTATGTCCGCCGCTGCCGTCAGCGACAAAATACAGTGTCTTACCGTCTGCGGGTTGGCCCACAGCCGCTAGGGATGCAGCTCCCGGCAATGCAATCGGTGTTGGTGGTAAGCCGAAGCGGGTATAAGTGTTGTAGGGGGTGTCGGTGCGTAAATCCCGCCAACGAATATCTCCATCAAAAGCATCACCCAAACCATAGATGACGGTTGGGTCAGTCTGCAAGCGCATGCGTTTTTGTAGCCGGCGCACAAAGACCCCGGCAACATCACTGCGTTCTGAGGCCAGCGCGGTTTCCTTTTCGACAATGGATGCCAGAATCAACATTTCATAGGGGTTATCTAAGGGTAAATCCGCTGCTTTTTCCTGCCAGTGTTTTTCTAGTTGTACCTGCATTGCATGATAGGATTGACGCAGGATGCTCAAATCACTATCACCTTTGGTAAAGCTATAAGTTTCTGGTAGAAACCAACCTTCAATGGATTCACCATCGATACCCAGAGTAGTCGAGAGCCCGGCCTGCGCTTCTGAATTCAAGCTCTGTACCAAACGATCATCTGCTTTCAGGGCTAGCAATAATTCAGCTGCACGCCAACCCTCAATGATAGTGAAGCTATAGCGAATGACCTCACCCTTGCTGAGCCGTTGCAGCCACATTTGCGGTGTCATCCCTTCTTCAAGTTGATATTCTCCGGCCTTAATAAGCTGTGGTTCAAGACGCTGTAACAAACGCCAAGGCCAGCGGTCTTTGCTGATTTTTTCGGTCAGCAGCTTTTCTACCATCGCCGCATGACTACTACCCCGTTTGATAGTAATTGTTTGGCCATCAGCCTGAACCTGCAGTGGCTGCTGCAGGAAACCTTGATACTGATGGTAAACCCATCCCATTGATGCACCAAGTAGTAATAACAGAAACACTAGTATTAGTAGAAATTTATTCATGCGGGTTTAGCCAGTAGTTTAGATTGTTGTCCCAACCATTCTTGAATTTCGCGGGTGAAAGGCCCTATTTCAAACTGCCAGTCCGCTATCCGGGTAATAGGCCAGATACCTCTGATGCTATTGCACAGAAAAACTTCCTCAGCTTCATTCAGTAACTGAAGTGTAACCCGGCGTTTTTCGCATCGATGGGAAAACGCCTGTAATATTGCCCCGCGGGTTACCCCATGAATACCACAGCGGTCCATTCTCGGGGTAATCAACTGACCACCGATGACCAGAAATATATTCGCCGAAACAGTAGAGATTACAAATTCATCCTGATCCAACATTAGCCCTTCGCCAGCCTTGCTCACTGCAGGTTCTGAGGCTGCGATAACTTGTTCCAAGCGATTAGTATGTTTGATGGCAGCCAATTGACGATTGTGCGCCAATCGATATTCGCTAATTGGCAGTTCTATACCTTTTAAACGTGGCAATTCGACATCTGCAGGCCAATCATGACAGCTAACAGTACGGCGGGTTGCGCTTACTCCTGATGGTGTATAGGCCGAATAACCGCGTTCACCACCGCTGGCGCTTATCGAAATCCGAACTACGCTGAGTAACTTGCCCGCACAGACTGTTTGTAATTCCCGTAGGAGTACGGTTTCATCCGGCATGCACAAACCCAGACGCTGACAACCTTCACGCAGGCGTAGCAAATGTTGTTGCCAAAATATCGGCTGCGCAGATTCAACCGCAATGGTTTCAAAAATACCGTGCCCATAAAGGAACGCGCGGTCACTGACGGGTATTTCCGAACTGATTTCCCCGTCGATTAAACAATCATGCATGGCTGAGTCCCAGTGCTAACAATAGGCCTTTTGCCTTGGCTTCGGTTTCCCGCAGCTCGGCTTCAGGTTCTGAATCTGCAACAATACCACCGCCAGTACGAAATACCAGCTTTTTACCCTGTTGAAACAGACTGCGGATAAGAATATTCATATCTAAATTTCCATTACGACTGAGATAACCCATTGAGCCGGTATATACACCGCGCCCGGAATCTTCTAGTTGGGCAATAATTTGCATGCAGCGCACCTTTGGGCAACCGGTTATTGTCCCGCCTGGAAAAACAGCACGAATCGCATCGATTGGTGAATACACAGGCTTTAATTTACCGCGAATATTAGAAACAATGTGATGCACATGCGGGTGCTGCTCAACCACCATCAATTCATCAACCTGTACACTTCCGGTTTCGCAAACACGCCCGAGGTCATTGCGAACCAGATCAATCAACATAATATGCTCGGACCGTTCTTTCGGATGATTGATTAATTCTTCCAGTAAGGCCCGATCACCTGCAGCACTGCTGCTGCGTGGACGGGTGCCGGCAATTGGCCGAGCCTGTACCAACGGGCCATTGATTTCCAACAAGCGTTCCGGTGATGAGCTGATAATCGCCTGTTGCCGATAGATAGACAATCCGGTAAAAGGTGCAGGATTGTTGGTTTGCAGGGCTTCCAGAATAGCCATCGACTCAGGTGTGCGTTGTTGCGCTTGTATGTTCCATGCCCGTGAGAGGTTTACTTGAAACACATCCCCTGCATGAATATAGTCAATCGCCGTTGCTACTGCGGCGAGATAGTTTTCATCCGGGTCAACACAAAGGCTAAAGTCCGGCAATTGTTCTGCATGCGGGATATCATCAGTAGCGGCGAGGTCTGCCTGCATTTCTTCTAACAATTCTGCTTGTTCAGCAACCAGCCAGGCTTTGCTCTGATTATGGTCAATAATAACGGCTGCCGGGCAGCGTTGTGCAAAGGCAGTCGGAAATTTTGTTGAATTGCTTGGGTTGCGACAGGCGGGCAGGTCTAGTATCGGCTCTATTTCAGCCGCAATCTCATAGCCCAGAAAGACGAACCAGCCTCCGTAAAATGGTAAACAATCAGCCTCATCAAAAGCAACTTTGAGTTGTTGAAACCAATCATCTAGCGTGTCTAGAAAACCCTGGTTTGCAGAGACCAGTTTATCCGGCCCGTGCAACTGACCATTGGCGGATAATTCGAGGGTTTCCCCCCGCGCCAGAAATAACATTGAAAACCGCTCGTTCGGATGGTTTAAAGCACTATCTGCCGCACTACTAAGGTAATGCGGGTATTTTTCGGGTTGTTGCCTGTGCAGGCCGATCAGGTCTGGTATCTCAGGCAGTTGCCTTGTCAAACTCACCCAGCGTAGCGTTTCAACAGCACACTGCCATTGGTGCCGCCGAATCCAAATGAATTAGAAATCGCAACATCGATAGGCATTTCAACTGCTGTATGGGCAGCGTAATTAAGGTCATCTTCCGGATTGGTTTCATCCAGATTGATGGTTGGCGGGGCCAGGTTGTCGCGTAATGCCAAGGCGGTAAAGATTAACTCAACACCTCCAGCAGCACCCAGTAAGTGGCCTGTCATCGATTTGGTGGAGCTCATAATCAAATTATAGGCATGCTTGCCGAACACTGATTTCACCGCATCGGATTCTGCGGTATCACCGGCTGGGGTAGAAGTGCCGTGGGCGTTGATATAGTTCACTTCTTCTAGATTCACACCGGCATCCGCCAGCGCAATTTGCATGCACCGGGCTGCACCCTCTCCATCGGCAGGTGGCGAAGTTATATGAAATGCATCACCACTCATTCCAAAGCCGGCAACTTCGGAGTAAATTCGTCCTCCCCGTTTGCGCGCGTGCTCTTCGCTTTCGAGTACCACAATACCCGCACCGTTACTAAGAACAAAGCCGTCTCTATCTTTATCCCAAGGTCGACTGGCGGCCTGGGGGTCATCATTACGGGTTGAGAGTGCGCGGGCAGCACTGAATCCACCCATGGCTGATTTGGTAGTGCCGTATTCTGCGCCACCGCAAATCATTACATCGGCATCACCATAGGCAATCATTCTGGCAGCCATGCCAATGCTGTGGGTTGCTGTGCTACAGGCGGTAACCAATGAAATATTGGGGCCTTTGTAGCCTTTCATTATAGACAGGTTGCCTGACACCATATTAATAATGGTTGAAGGAATATAAAACGGCGAAATTCTGCGCGGACCCATTTTATCTATTTTTAGTGTAGTTGCCTCAATCCCGGCAAGCCCACCAACGCCTGAGCCAATGTTGACACCCACTCGTTCAAGGTCCAGACCGGAAAAGTCTTCAAAGCCGGAGTCTTTTATTGCCTCCAGTGCTGCAGCCATGCCGTAATGGATAAACGGATCCATTTTGCGGGCTTCCTTTACGGATAACCACTGACTGATGTCGAAGTCTTTGATTTCACCCGCGAACCGGGTTTTAAATTCTGTTGCATCGTAGGCAGTTAATGCGGCGATACCACTACGGCTGTTTGAAATTGCATCCCATGCGCTTTCGAGAGTATTTCCAACTGGGGAGATAATACCCATGCCGGTTAAGACAACTTTACGCTTGCTCACTGTATTTCCTCGAAATGTGTTTTTCCAGCTTAAGTCTATGCCGGGTTATGCAGCATCACGGCCAGAGTCCCGCCCGGCCGTGATCTGCAAAGCTGTAATTGGCGCTTAAATCGCGCTAGTTACATAATTTATTGCTTCTTGTACATTGGTGATTTTTTCTGCATCTTCGTCAGGTATTTCACACTCGAATTCTTCTTCCAGTGCCATAACGAGTTCGACGGTATCCAATGAATCAGCGCCGAGATCGTCGATGAATGATGCGTTATTGCTAACTTCATCTTCACTTACATTCAGCTGTTCAATAACGATTTTCTTAACGCGTGCTTCGATGTTACTCATGATTTAATGCTTCCTTTATAATAAGTGCGCCGTAATTATACCTGAATCTAGGCAATGTGTTTATACCCGTTAACGGCTACCATACGGATAAACAAGCACAGACTCTCTCTTTTATTTTCGCAATAACTACATATTATATATACAGTTATATCAATAGATTACAACACATATCTAATTTACCCCATGAACATACCACCATTAACATGCAGGGTGTGTCCGGTGACATAAGATGCCTGTGGAGACACCAGCCAGGATACCGCATCGGCAATATCTTCTACACAGCCTAATCTTGCTAATGGTATTTGCCCGAGCATTGCGGTGGTTTGCTGCTCGGAAAGTTTGTTGGTCATATCTGTGGCAATAAAACCGGGCGCGACCACATTCACGGTAATGCCGCGCGAACCAATTTCCTTCGCTAATGATTTGCTGAAACCTACGATTCCGGCCTTAGCTGCCGCGTAATTACTTTGCCCAGCATTACCAGTAGAGCCAATAACTGAAGAAATATTAACGATACGCCCGTCGCGGGCCTTCATCATTCCCCGTAGGCAAGCCTTGCTTAAACGGAAAACCGAACGCAGGTCGGTATCAATAACATCCTCCCAATCTTCTTCTTTCATGCGCATCAATAATTGATCTCGGGTAATTCCGGCATTATTGACCAGCACTGTCGGTGCGCCCCACTCCGCTGTAATTTCTTTTATCAAGCCAGTTACAGCATCAGTATTATTGACATCAAGTGCGCGCCCTGCCCCTTGACCAAGCTTTGCAAGGCGGGCTTCGATTTTATCTGCGCCCGCTATAGAAGTTGCAGTGCCAATCACTAACATACCATCTGCAACTAAGCGATCAGCAATTGCTGCGCCTATTCCGCGACTGGCGCCGGTTACTAGCGCAACTTTACCTGTGAACTCACTCATTTTCCGTACTCCACTGTTGAACTGTAGCTTGTAAAAGATCCGGGGTTTGCAAGGGTGTTATTGGCACTCGCCGGGCGATTCGTTTGTTTAAACCACTGAGCACCTTGCCCGGACCGCACTCGGCGAAAGCCTGTACACCTTGATCGAGCATGCTTTGAATGCTTTCCGACCAGCGCACTGGTAAACTCAGCTGTGCGAGCAAGTGCTCAGCAATAGCTTCTGCGCCTGCCGCTACGCTAGCATCTACATTGTGTAATACGGCCGTTGTTGTCGCCGAGATATTCAAGGCTTCTAACGATGCTGCAAATTGCTCAGCAGCAGGCTGCATTAAGGCGCAGTGCGAGGGTACGCTGACGGCCAATAACATGGCCCTACGCGCTCCCGCATCCGAACATAGCTGACAAGCTGCCTCCACTGCGGCTTTTTCGCCAGCTATAACCACTTGCCCTGGGGAGTTGTAATTGGCGGCGGAAACAATTCCGACGCTAGAGGCTTGCTCACAAGCAGCTTCGACTAGTTTGTCATCCAAGCCTATAATGGCTGCCATTGCACCAACACCTGCTGGTGAAGCCGCCTGCATTAATTGACCACGGCGGTTAACTAGGCGAATGCCATCACTTAAACTGATACTGCCTGCCGCCACCAGGGCTGCATATTCACCAAGACTATGACCGGCCATGAAATCCGGCAAACCGCCATTGAGTGATTGCCAAACTTGCCAGACCGCAATATCCGCTGCCAGCATAGCCGGCTGGGTATACTCGGTTTTATTCAACTGCTTTTGTGGCCCTGTCTGGCAAAGCGCCCAGAGGTCTATTCCAATGGCTTCGCTGGCTTCAGCAAAAACCTTAACCACCTGCGGATGTGCCGCAGCCAACTCACTGAGCATACCAATAGACTGGGAGCCTTGGCCGGGAAATAAAAATGCAGTTTTCATATCGTTATGTCTGAGTATTTAAGGTGTAAAGTTAGAATGCTAATCAGTATTTGCTTAATATGTGCTTAATATTTAATTAGAGCTGAGCCCCAGGTAAATCCACCACCAAAAGCTTCAAGCAAAATAGTATCGCCGCGCTTTACTCGACCACTACGAACGCCCTCATCAAGCGCTAACGCAACCGATGCGGCCGAGGTATTGCCGTGTTTGTCGACAGTAACAATAACCTTCTCCATTGGCATATTTAATTTTTTTGCAGTTGCCATAATAATGCGCAAATTTGCCTGATGCGGTATCAGCCAGTCGATATCTGATTTTTCCAGATTATTGGCTGCCAGTGTTTCATCAACAATCTGACCCAGCGTGCGTACCGCCATTTTGAATACTTCCCGACCGTTCATCAGTATTTTCAAGCCGCCGTTGTTGCTGTCTTTAAAGCCGCGCGATACGCCGACATCGGCTCCCAGTAAGTGGGCATAGCGGCCATCAGCGTGAATGTGCGTGGAAAGTATGCCCGGCTCTTCAGATGCTTCCAGAACTATTGCACCGGCGCCATCGGCAAACAATACTGCCGTTGTGCGGTCCTCATAGTCCAGTGCCCGCGAGAGTGTTTCTGCACCACAAACTAGAATCTTCTTTGCCATACCGCTTTTTATGAACTGATCAGCAACACTGATGCTATAAACAAAGCTGGTGCAAGCGGCATTTAAATCGAAAGCGGCGATACCCGGAAGGCCCAATCGTTCCTGCAACAGGCAGGCACTGCTTGGGAAAATCAGGTCAGGGGTGGTTGTACCAAGAATAATCATATCTATTTCAGCAGCATCAATACCGGATGCCTCAATAGCACGGAGGGCAGCCTGTTCAACCATATCAACAGTGGTTTCACCTTCAGCCGCCATATGCCGTTGTTTAATGCCTGTGCGGTCCTGGATCCATTGGTCGTTGGTATCCATTATTTTTTCCAGGTCTTTATTGGTAACAATGTTTTCAGGCAAGTAACTGCCGGTACCCATAATTCTTGAATATATCATGCCATGCTATTCCCGAAAGTTTTCATTAAGAGTGAATCTTAGCCAAGCATTCATCAATAGGCAAGCCGCCAGCGCAACAGGCATACGCCAGCGTACGCACGCTAAAACGAAAAATCCGCTGCCAGTAAAACTGGCAACGGATCATGCGAACTATACAATAAACTCTATATAAACGATATATAAATATAATCTAACCAGCTTATTCTTCGTCTTCAATCTCAACTATTTTAGTTTCGATAACTTTACGCCCACGGTAATAACCTTCTTCACTTACATGGTGACGCAAATGCACTTCGCCGGTGGTTGGCTCAATGGAAAGCGTGGGTGCCTTCAATGCATCGTGTGAACGACGCATACCACGCCGAGATGGGGTTTTACGACTTTTTTGAACTGCCATGGTACTAACTCCTGATAAATATAATTTCTGTTATTCCACAAGCGGTGTTATTAATCCACCAGATTGCAGAAAAAACTCGAACCTAAATAATTTGCGCTCAGCGTAGTTTTGCCAAATCTGCAAACGGGCTTTTATGTTCGGGCTCCGTATAATTTTTGTCCTCACTATGGTATTCCATATGCGGACACTCCGGATTCACAGCAATTAATGGCAGGGACATTAATAGTTCGTCCTCAACCACGATAGCTAATGCCATCTGCTTTGAATCCACCAGCACCCTATCTGTGCCATAGTGATCTGTGCCATCGTCTAAATTTTCGCGCCTATCCCTGCTAGCCTCAGCATCAATAAGCGTTAGCTCTACCTCGCGGTCTATCTTCTCGAAATAGACCTTCAGGCTACGCTGGCAAAGCAAGGGCAGTTCTGCCATTACCCTTAAACGCACTACTGGCCTGCGATTTGTTCCTCTGCCAAAACGGGCATCAAAACGAACCTTTCCAGCTGCGTCCGGGGTTTCTCCCTCAAAATGCAAAAATTCACATAAACGCTGCAGTTGGCAGAGGGGTATACTACCCGCCAACGATTGTTGTCCATCTGCCAATCTCCAAGGATTAACCGTGGCAGGAAAACGCTCTGGGTACTCATTCAACATAACCGAACAATTTTACTATTTATACCCTTACATAACAAGCCATATAACAAGTTATATGGCAAGGCGATACACTAAAAAATGCGAATAATCCTTGCCTCTACCTCAATTTACCGAAAACAACTGCTACAACGCCTATTCAACGACTTTGAGTGTTTGGCACCTGCAGTAGATGAAACCCCCTTTGCTCAGGAATCTGTAAGCACAATGGTGGATCGTCTGGCGCTAGCCAAGGCAGGAATTATTGCAGACCAACACCCAGAAGCTGTGGTTATTGGCTCTGACCAATCACTGCTCGCCGACGGGAAAATACTCGGCAAGGCCGGCAATGCGGATGCTGCCGCCGCTCAATTACAATTGCTTTCAGGGCGCGAGGTAGTATTTGAAACCGCCGTCGCCCTGGTCAGCCGGAATCGTGATATTAGCCTGCAGCGCCGGGTACCCACACTGGTGCGTTTCAGGCACTTGAACCATACTGAAATTCAACGCTATATTGAGCGGGAATCACCTTTCGATTGCGCCGGTAGTTTTAAGGCAGAAGCACTTGGCATTAGCTTGTTTGAATGGATTAAAGCCGATGACCCTACAGCTTTGATCGGACTACCTTTAATTGCCACAGCTGAACTGCTGCGCAGTGCAGGTTGTCAAATTCCTTGAAGTTTCTCACTCAGGCTGTCTATAGCATATAATACTAATCACCATACGCTTGCGAACTGCAACCCTCGCCAAGCATAAACTCTGCATCATTGAATTACACAGAACATACACAAGGATTATTAAAATGAGCACATTCCCTGATTTGAAAAACTGGAAGCTGGAAAGTGATATCGATAATATCATCTGGTTAACTTTTGATCGGCCCGGGGAAAAGGCCAATGTATTATCAACTGCGGTTATTAAAGAGCTGGATACCGCAATTGCTGCTATCGAAACTGAAAACCCTGCAGGTCTTGTATTACGCTCGGGCAAGCATGAATCATTCATTTTCGGCGCAGATGTGAATGAGTTTGATAACGCAACCGATCCGGCTGAAGCGGCAGATGGTATCCGCAGCGTACACACCTTATTTAATCGTATTGAAGCGCTGTCGTTTCCTACCGTGGTCTGCATCGAAGGCTTTTGTCTTGGTGGTGGTCTTGAGCTGGCATTGGCGTTCGACTGGCGGATTGCAAAAAACATTGATAAAACCCGGATTGGTTTTCCGGAAATGAACCTCGGTATTTTCCCCGGTTTTGGTGGCGCCGCACGCACTATCCGTAAACTGGGCGGTAAAAATGCCCTACCGTTAATGCTTGCCGCTCGTTTCCTGCGAGCACCGGCGGCGAAGAAACTGGGTCTTGTCGACCAACTGGTAAGCCCGCAGACCAGCATAGACTGGGCTGCGCGCAAAGCGATTGCACGAAAACTTAAATCTAAAGCGCCTGGGCGCAGCGTCAGTATCTTAAACAGCGGGCCGGCACGCCGCTGGCTGGCTAAGTTTGTGCGCAAGGAAACGGCGAAAAAAGCCAATCCGAAACACTACCCTGCCCCATATAAATTAATTGATTTGTTTGAACAACATGCCGATGACTTTCCGGCCATGCTCGAAGCTGAGGCCGTGGGTGTTGGCGAACTCATCGTTGGTGATACCTCACGCAACCTTCGCCGGGTTTTTAAACTGATGGAGCGCTTAAAGGCTGAGGGTAAAAAATCAGATAACAAAGTCCGGCGGGTACATGTAATCGGCGCCGGCGTTATGGGCGGTGATATTGCCGCCTGGTGCGTATTGCGCGGGTTGGAAGTTACCCTTCAGGATCGAGAAATGAAGTATATCGAACCGGCAATGAAGCGCGCCGGTAAATTATTCAGTAAAAAAATCAGGTCAAAAGCCGCCCGTGCGGCAGCCAAAGCCCGTTTGATCGCTGATGTCGATGGCAATGGTATCGCCCGGGCAGATGTGATTATTGAGGCGATATTTGAGAATTTGGAAGCCAAGCAGGAACTGTTTAAAATAGTAGAAAAACAGGCACCAAAACACGCCATCCTAGCGACCAACACATCAGCAATCCCACTGGCCGATATCGCCTCAGCATTGCGTTCACCCAAGCGCTTAATTGGCCTGCATTTCTTCAACCCTGTAGCCAAGATGCCCTTGCTTGAAGTGGTCTATGACAACAAAACCGATAAGCAGCTAATCAACCGAGCCTGTGCTTTTGCCAGTCAAATATCCCGATTCCCGCTGCTGGTTAAGAGCAGTCCGGGCTTCCTGGTTAATCGAGTCCTTGCGCCTTATATGAGCAAAGCCATGACTTTATACCAATCCGGAATTCCAAAAGAAGCCATTGATAAAGCTGCCACTGACTTCGGCATGCCAATGGGCCCGGTAGAACTGGCGGATACGGTCGGGCTGGATGTAGGCCTTGGTGTGGTTAGTACACTGGGTGGCGATAACACTGAGAATCAGGTCGCTTTCCTGAAAAAATACATTGATGCAGGCAAACTGGGCAAGAAGTCTAGCGAAGGCTTTTATGTTTGGGAAAAAGGTCGGGCGAAAAAAGACTCCGAAGCAATCCGCGGGCACAATTTGAAAAAACTGGCCGATGAGCTTATGCAACCCTATTTTGATGAGTGCCGTGCCTGTCTGGCTGATGGCATTGTTGCTGACGCCGATATTATTGATGCCGGGATGATTTTTGGTACTGGCTTTGCACCTTTCCTCGGTGGGCCGCTGCATTATCTTGAATCTCAAGAAAAGCAATCTTCAACTAAACAGGAGGCCTCATCATGAGTGAGTATAACTATCGCCGAATCGCTGTCATCGGCGGCAGCCGGATTCCCTTCTGTCGCTCAAACAGTTTTTATGCAGACAATACCAATCTCGAAATGCTGGCCGCATCGATTCAAGGAGTGGTGGATAAATTCGGCCTTCACGGCATGCAACTTGATGAAGTGGTTGCCGGCGCAGTCACTACTCATTCCAAAGATTGGAACCTCAGCCGTGAAGCTCTGCAGTCTACAGACCTGTCACCGCTAACTCCAGGGATCACTATGTCCATGGCCTGCGGTACCGGTTTGCAGGCAGCGCTTATGTCAGGGGCTAAAATTGCTTCTGGCCAAATAGAATCAGCCATTGTCGGCGGTACCGATACCACCTCCGATGCACCAATCGTATTTTCCCGGCGATTTTCACAGCGCCTGATCGCTCTCGGCAGAGCGAAAAGTGCGAAAGCTAAACTGCAAGCGTTTAAGGGTTTTTCTCCAGCGGAGCTCAGCCCACAGCCACCGGCTAACGGTGAACCACGCACTGGACTTTCCATGGGGCAACACTGTGAACGAATGGCCAAACGCTGGAATATCAGCCGCGAAGACCAGGACCGTATGGCAATGGACAGCCACCACAAGGCGGCAGCAGCTTATGACGCAGGTTTTTTTGATGAGCTATTAACCTCGTTTGCCGGGGTGACTAAGGATAATAACTTACGCCCCAACTCAACTATGGATCAACTGGCACAATTACGCGCCGCTTTTGATCGTAGCCCGGGCGGTACATTAACCGCTGGCAACAGCACACCGCTTACCGATGGTTCTTCGGCAGTATTATTGGCTTCAGAAGAATGGGCTGCAAAACACAATCTTCCTGTGCAGGCATTTCTAACCTACGGCCGCACAGCTGCGGTTGATTATGTTGATGATGAAGGCCTGTTAATGGGCCCCACAGTGGCTGTAGCGGAAATGCTGAAAATGGCAAATCTAAAACTACAGGACTTTGATTTTTATGAAATACATGAGGCCTTTGCCGCACAAGTGCTGTGCACATTAAAAGCCTGGGAATCGGATGATTATTGTCGTAATCGCCTGGGTCTTGAGGCCGCACTTGGCGCAATCGATCCAGGGAAAATCAATGTTAAAGGTAGTTCGTTGGCAGTGGGTCATCCTTTTGCCGCAACCGGCGGTCGAATCATTGCAACCCTAGGTCAGATACTTGAACAAGCGGGTTCTGGTCGTGGCTTAATTTCAATCTGTACAGCCGGTGGTATGGGTGTTAGTGCAATAATGGAGCGCCCCTGAGTGTCTAACAACATCATCCTAAATCCTTCCGTACAGTCCAGTTTACGGATAAACCCGGAAGCCCAAGCCGTGCGTGCCGGTGAGATGGCTACTGCATTTACAGATCCCGGTGATGTAGTCAAAAATGAGAAAATGATTCGCCAGCTTGGGAAGCAGATGCGCCCCCTGCTTTCGCGTCTGCAAGCCAGCCAGTCTCACTCGATATTGCTGGTCTTCCAAGCCCTTGATGCCGCAGGCAAGGACAGCATGATTCGCGCGCTGTTTTCAGCACAGGATCCAGCCATCATTAAAGTGGCTTCGTTCAAGTCACCCAGTAAAATCGAGAGTCGGCATGACTTCCTCTGGCGCACCAATAAACAATTACCGGCGCGTGGTGAAGTTTGCATCTTTAACCGCAGTTACTATGAGGAAGTTTTGGTTGTGCGTGTGCATGAGGGCTTTCTCAATAGTCAGTACCCGAAGGGTATCGATAACCCAGCCGAGCTTTGGCCATTGCGGTATCAGGCCATCTCCGCCTACGAAAAACACCTTGCCTCCAGTGGCACATTAATTCTAAAATTCTGGCTGAATGTGTCAGTAGAGGAACAGAAAAAGCGCTTTCTATCACGCCTAGACCAACCTAAAAAGCGCTGGAAATTCAATCCTACAGATGTCAAAGAAATGGCATATCGAACAGCATATGATGAAGCATTCGCTGATATGGTCAATGCTACCTCTACAGATTACGCCCCTTGGTTTATGATACCTGCCGATGACAAACCACGCGCACGCATGGAAGTTGGTAAAATCGTTGTTGAAGCACTGCAGGGAATGGGGCTTGAGTATCCACAGCTAGATCCGGAGATTGCTGCTGAACTAACAACATGGCAGTCTCAACTGCGTGAATAAGGGTTGCCGCGACTGATGGCATCAAAACTATCTCTGTGGTTATTGAAATTACTCGGCTGGAGTGTCCACGCAAACTATCCGCAAAGCAAGAAGTATGTGATTATCGCTGCACCGCATACTAGCAACTGGGATTTTCCTTTAGGTATCATCGCTCAGTCGGCAATGAAATTAAATATTCAATGGATCGGCAAACACACCTTGTTTCGTTGGCCCTATGGCTGGTTTTTCAGAGCCATCGGTGGCACTCCGGTTTACCGCCACGAAAACCTGAATCTTAGTCAACAACTAGCCACACGCTTTGCCAACACCGAGGCGATGGTTTTAGCACTTGCGCCTGAAGGCACGCGTAAAAAAACCAACCACTGGAAAACCGGCTTTTACCATATAGCAGTCGCCGCCAATGTTCCTATTGCCATGGCGCACTTGGATTTCGGGCGTAAAGAAGTTGGTATCGGCAAGTCATTTATGCCGAGCGGGGATATTGAAAACGATTTTGAAATTATCCGTGAGTATTACCGGAATATTCGCGGCAAAAACCCGCAGCAAGCCAGCAGTATACAAATACGCCAAGCACGCTAATTGGTATTTCCGCAGTAGCTTAGAGTATTATTCAAACTCCATTTGCTCAAATACTCTACCAGCATTTTTTGCAGCCAACAGTTTAAATGTGTGCAAATGTGAAAATTGAGATTGGTCTAGTTCATAGGCTGCCTGCAGGTCTTCACCGTCCTCGAGCAAGGCGCTAATTGCAGCCCGAAGAAACCGCAGGTAATCGTGGGTATAGCGTCGAACTTGAGCCATATTGGTTGGATGGCCATGACCGGGGATCACATACAGCGCAGCCAGCGCTTCGAACCTTTCCCAACTCTCTAACCACGCTGCAGTATCTGTGTAGGGGAAAACCGGTAGCAGCCGTTCATGGAATGCCATGTCTCCGGAGATTACCAGCCTTTGCGCGGGTAGCCAAAGCACGATATCTCCCCGCGAATGCGCGAGACCCAACCAGTGCGCTTCAATTCGCAGCCCGCCTAATTCAAGCACTTTTGAATCACTAAAAGTTTCAGTTGGCAATACCACGCTGGTACCCTTGCCTTGTTCTTTATTGATGCGCAGCGTGCTTTGCAATGCCGCAGCTCCGGACTTACTGAATGCTTCTGCTGCTGTTGTATGCGCGATAATAGTAGCGCCCTGCTCTTTCCAGTAGCCATTACCCAACATGGCGTGTCCCTGTGCATTTTCCACAAACACATACCTAACCGGTTGTTCTGTGATTTTTCGAATTTCATCATGCAGTGCTTTTGCCAGCAAGTATGTAGCCCCCGAATTCATCACTACCACCCCATCGGTGGTGACAATAAATGAGAGGTTATTATTATGCCCGGCATTGGCGTAGTTTGGTGCTGAAGTGGCGCCGATTGCCGACCAAACATGCGGTATGACTTCCACAGGTTTTGAATACAGTAAGGAGTCAGGATATTGATCAGCAATCGACTGGTCGGCCAAAAGGTTGACAGAAAACAACATCAGCCCTGCTAGCCAGTGAATGTGTTGCCGTTTCAGTTGATGTTTTATGAGGCTTGGTTTTTTAATGATCAATTCAATTCGCGACATTATGCTGATTAGAAAAGTTTACACTTATGCCGGCGGCTTCAGCCGTATTTTGGATTAAAGTTGCCACTGTCATCGGCCCGACACCACCCGGTACTGGACTAATCCATGCAGCTTTTTTACTGGCAACTTCAAAATCGATATCTCCGCAAAGACTACCGTCCGGCTGACGGTTGATACCAACATCAACCACAATCGCGCCCGGCTTAATCCATTCAGCACTAACAATGCCGGGTTTTCCTACTGCGACTACAAGTAACTCGGCATTGCGTACATGTTGTTGGAGATTACGAGTAAAGCGATGGGCTACAGTTATGGTCGCTCCTTTATGCAGCAACTCAAGACACAATGGTCTGCCGACAATATTGGAAGCCCCCACGATGGTTGCATCCAGACCCTTGGTGTCGATGCCATAATAATCCAGCAAAGTCACAATACCCCTCGGAGTACACGGCCTGAGGCCGGGTTGGCGCAAGGCCAGCGAACCCACATTGGCAATGTGAAAACCATCAACATCCTTATACCGCGAAACACTATTGGTAACCGCGACCTCATTGATATGCTCCGGCAATGGTAATTGCACCAAAATACCGCTGACCAAAGGGTCTTTGTTTAACTGACCGATAAGTATCAGCAATTCCGCCTCGGTGGTTGTCACCGGTAGGTCATAGTCTCTGGCCGTTATCCCCGCACGCGCACAGGCTAGGCGTTTATTGCGCACATAAATTTGCGAGGCGGGATCAGCACCCACTAGAACCACCGCCAATGAAGGCGCTGTTTTACCCGCTTGCAAGTGTTTATCAATGCTGAGCTTTACCGTATCAATCAGTTCAATACTGACTTTTTTTCCGTCTAGAATCTGTGCTGCCATGGTTTTTCCAGAATCGTTAATCCAGTTCCAGTATTTTACCGCAAGCCGGACAATACTGTAATGCTTGCGCTGCACAGCTGGGTGTTATAAGGCTGTCACTTCTCGGCAGCGACAAGCTGGATCAGGCTGCAAACGAATTTCTCTAAAGCTTGCCTCAAGCGCGTCGTAACTCAGCAATCTACCCGCGAGTGGCGTGCCGATTTTTAGTAATATTTTGAGTGCCTCGGTCGCCTGTAATGTACCGATAACACCCGGTAGCACACCCAGCACACCGGCCTCGCTACAAGTTGGCGGCTGGGTGTTTTCAGCGTCTTTAAACAAGCAGCGGTAACAGGCCGATAAACCCGCATCGGTGGTTTGATAATTAAATACCGACACTTGGCCCTGAAACTGAAATATCGCGCCATAAATTAACGGCAAGCCGGCTTGTAAACAGGCATCGTTAATGCAGTAACGGGTTTCGAGATTATCCGACCCATCAATCACCAGGTCGTAAGCTGAAACAATCTTATCTGCATTTTCAGCGTTTAAACGCTGAGCATGGGTAATGACCTGAATGCTTGGGTTTATACCATGAATACGGCTTCGGGCCGACTCTGTTTTTGGCATTCCTACAGACGCCTCATCATGTAGAATTTGGCGCTGTAAATTGGAGCGCTCGACAACATCATTGTCGACTATACCCAAAGTTCCCACACCGGCTGAGGCAAGATATAAAGCCACCGGAGAGCCCAAGCCACCGGCGCCAAGTATCAGTACTTTGGAAGCCAGCAGTTGCGCTTGGCCCTGCTCACCGATTTCCGGTATCAGCAGGTGTCGCGAATAACGAATCCGCGCCTCATCATCCAGTTCAACTGGCGCACTCCAGGGCAAGCCCGCAGCTTTCCAGGCACTAAAACCACCTTCAATACTAACAACATTGGTATAGCCTAATCGCCGCATATCGTCAGCGGCGAATAATGAACACATGCCGCTATCACAAAGCATCATTACTAGCTGAGCCGGGTCGGGCAGACTTGTTTCGACAACAAGTTCAAGAAAACTGCGCGACAGTTGCAAGGCATTATCGGGACTGCCCTGTTGCCTACTCATGGGTTCACGCACATCGAGAAGGCTGGCTCCCGACTGCATTTTTTCAAACGCTGCTTGCGGGGAGATTTGAGGGATTTCCCGGCGTAATTTCTCCAAGCGTTGTTGCTTCAGACTCATCGGTTGGATTTATTGATTCTTTTATTAACCTTGGATTTTTTTTGCTTTTTGGTAGGTATCCACTGGTCTTCTTTTGATTTCTTGCTTTTGAAAGGATTATCGCCTTCTCTGAAACCGATCCAGACAGGGGTTCCCCTGAGTTTGAATGCTATGCGAATTTTATTCGAGATATAACGACGGTAGTCAGTGGAAATTGTATTTACCCGGCGCCCGTGAATAATGATGCGTGGCGGAAATTTACCACCACTGTGAGCCATTCGTAATTTGGCGGTGCGCCCTTGCTTCATGGCCGGTTGATGGGCTTCCCATGCGGCGCGTACGACTTCAGTTAAACGGGTGGTGGACATGTTTTGTGCTGCTGAGTCCCAGGCTTCGTTGACGGCATTCATTAATTCCCGTAGCCCACTTCCGTGCAAGGCTGAAAGTGTAATCCGGCGGGCGAACTCAGCATAAGTTAGCCTGCGGTCAAGTTCGGATTTTAAACGATGGCGCTGTTCGGAATCAATCATATCCCATTTATTTATGGCAATAACCAGACCACGACCATGGCTCAAAACATGCCCCAAAAGCGTGGCATCCTGATCGGTCATTCCATCTTCCGCATCTATCATCAAAATAATAACTTGGGATTTTTCTATGGCCTGCAAGGCCTTCACTACGCTGAACTTCTCAACTGCCTCAGTAATGTTTTTGCGTCGCCTGACACCGGCAGTATCAAGAATTTTATACTGCCGGCCATCCCGTTCAAGCTCAACTTCGATGGTATCGCGTGTGGTGCCTGGCATGTCGAAAGTTAATACCCGCTCTTCACCCAGCAAGCGGTTAACCAGTGTGGATTTGCCGACATTCGGTCGTCCCAGTACGGCTAGGCGAACTATGTCGTCATCAATTTCATCGAAGTCTTCAGGCTCATCCCAAGGTGGCAGCAATTCGAATATATTCGACATCATGGTTTCAAGACCAGCCCGATGGGCAGCCGATACACCACAGGGCTCACCCAGGGCGAGCATATAAAAATCAGGCACTGAAACTTCGGTGTCAGTACCGTCGGTTTTATTGACGACCAACTGCACCGGCTTGCCATGTTGGCGCAACATTCGGGTGATTTCTTCATCTGCCGCAGTAACACCATCGCGGGCCGAGACAACAAACATAATCACATCAGCCTCTTCAATAGCCAGGTGTACTTGTTGTGCTGTGAGGTAGTCGATACCTTCGGCCTGATCGACCAAACCACCGGTATCCACCAGCATATAACGACTATCGTCGAATTCACCAGTACCGTATTGACGGTCGCGGGTTACTCCGGGCATATCTACAACCAGTGCATCACGGGTTCGTGTTAAGGCATTAAATATGGTGGATTTACCAACATTCGGTCGACCCACGATTGTGATTACTGGCAGCATTTTGAGGGAGTTTCCGGTTAATTACAGGGGCTTATTATAAAGCATCTAGGCAGAAACAAATAAAGAGGCGACTGCCTCTTTATTTGTGAATTATTTCGACGACTGAACTAAATAGCAGGGCCGGCTCGATAAGCGATTAAATCACCATTATTAGCAAATACATACATGGTCGTGCCAATCACCAATGGGGATGATGCGAAACCACCCTTAGCCACTTTGTTACGGGCTACCAGCTCACCTGTTTCCACTTTAAACCAGTGCAAGTAGCCTTCCATATCACCAACAACTACAAAGCTGTCATAAAATGCCGGTAATGTCAGCTGCCGGTTTTCAAGCATTTCCAATTTCCAGTCCTCGGCACCGTTGCGGCGGTCTAACATCCACAAATGCCCGAGAGAATCACTGACTGCCAGATGAGTACGGTCTACAGCAATACCCGAGGATGTGCCAATATCTTTAAACCACAATAAACGCCCACTTTCTGAGGCAAGTGCCCCCATCCGGTTTTTATAGCTGGCGACATAAATATCCGTAGCCACCATGGCAATGTTGCCGTCAATGTCTACCAGTCTATCCAGTTCTGAGCGACCTTCTGCTGCTGCAATTTGTGTTGTCCAGCCAACTGCACCGTCTGCAACTCTTATAGCTATTAGTTCACCGCTGTCATAGCCAACATAGGCGACACCAGCACGCACGACTGGGGTGCTATTTCCGCGGATTGTTAGTAGTGGAACACTACTGTCATAGACCCAGACCCGGTCTCCCGTGTCCGCATCCAATCCAAATACACGGCCATCTAGGCATCGAACGATAACAATTCCATCGTGCAGAACCGGCATAGCCAGAACCTCGGAAGACACCCGTGCATTCCAACGAAAACTACCGTCTTCATTGCTATAGGCATAAACCTCAGCTTCTAGCGTACCCAGAAACAAAAAATCATTGGCTATTGCAGGTCCAGCAGAAACTGGTAACTCGGTTTCTATTTCCCAGATTTTTTTACCATTTTCGGCATCAACAGCAATCACCCGCCCGCGATGATCACTCGCATATACCCGACCATTATCATAGGCTGGCTTGAGGTTCAGGCCTTTTTGGGAGTTACCTTTACCAATATTGGTGCTCCAAATTTTTTTAACCTTCAGGCTGGCATCGAAATTGACCAGTTCTGCTGGTTCACCGGGCTTCGCTTTAGAAAACCAGGAACAACCGGAAACTGAAATCAGCAAGCCGGTTAATAAAAGTGTCAGAGCAATGCGTTTCATGAGTCTTCCGTTACTGCAGCTATACTAACCGGATTATCCCGCTTTAACTCCAACATACGCCGATCGCCGGTACCTGATTCCATTGAGTCAAGCGCCTTTTGATAGGCTTCGCGGGCACCATCAGCATCACCTCTAGTGGCCAGCAAGTCGCCACGAACCTCTGAAAACCTGCTCGCGAAGGCTTCATTGTTATCGTATTTATCAAGAATCACCTCAGCCGCAGCTGAGTCGCCATTGTGCAGCAACAGTCGAGCCAGGCGTTCAGCTGCAATAAACTGTATGAATTCGGTTGATTTCGCCTTGGCACCGAGTATGTCGCGGTAAATAGTTTCGGCTAGATCAGGCTGACCCTGCTGTAACCGGGCGCGAGCTATCATTAACTGAGACATAGGTAGATAAGCACTTTTGGGGTATTCAGCACGAATGGTTTCAAAATGCGTAAATGCCTGATCAAACCTTTCATCATCTAGTGTTAGAGTAAGGTTTTGGAATTCAGCTGCTACCTGTGCTTGTGAATCTTGTTCCGCGTTTTGCCAAAATTTCCAGCCGTACAAGCCGCTAATTGCAAGCACAATGCCCATAACGACAGCTGAGCCATTTTCCTTGATCCAGTCGCGCACGCGTTCGCTTTGTTCATGATCGTCGTAAATTTCAACCATTTGTGAATAGCCTTTATTGAATAGTAATTTTTAAGCGCCCAATTGTACCAGAGCCACTGCCTGTTTGTGTTATTCCAATGTTAGTTTGCAGCAAATAATAGCAACACAGGCAGACAAAGCTGGGAAGCGTTCAAGAATAGTGCAATTGTAACCAGTCGGTTAGTTCTGCAACCGGCATATTCAGCTGCTCTCCCTGCCCGCGTAGCGGTTTGATAGTAATTGTTGATGTTTGCATCTCTGTTTCTGCCATAACCAGAGCAAAGTCAGCGCCAGAGCGATCGGCGCGCTTAAATTGAGACTTAAAACTGCCAGCACCCATATTACTTTGCAGGCGTAATTCAGGGAATTGACTGCGGACTTGTTCCGCAAGCTTCAAGCCTGCCAGTTCGCTACCCTGCCCTTGTAACACAATGTAGATATCTGCGCTGCTTGCGGGTTTTTGGTCTTGTAGTTTTAACAGCTCAACCAGGCGTTCCTCACCCATTGCGAAACCAATCCCCGGCCACGGCTTACCGCCGCGTTGCTCTACCAAGCCGTCGTAACGACCACCTGCACAAACCGTGCCCTGGGCGCCGAGTTCGTCAGTAATCCACTCGAAAACCGTCTGCGAATAATAATCTAGTCCACGCACAAGGTAGGGATTAAGCGTGTAGGAGACTCCCAGAGAGTCGAGAGTTTGCAGTAGAGTATCCATATATAACAAGGACCCGGGACCGAAACAGTCCTTTAACTTAGGTGCGTCTTTTAACAGTTCCTGAGTCTTTGGGTTCTTGCTGTCTAGTATTCGTAAGGGGTTTCGTGTGAGTCTTCGCTGTGAATCCTCATCAAGCAGGTCAAACCTAGACTGC
This sequence comes from Lysobacterales bacterium, assembly GCA_021648045.1. Classification (GTDB taxonomy): domain Bacteria; phylum Pseudomonadota; class Gammaproteobacteria; order Xanthomonadales; family SZUA-36; genus SZUA-51. Next base: position 11,723 of record JAKITM010000005.1, on the reverse strand, counting down.
AGGTAGTCAACCAGTTTTTCGCGGTAATTAGCCCGCTCTTCGCTGCTACCTAGAGAGTTAATTTCAAGGCGTAGGTCTTTTAACCCCAGTGCTTGCCATAAGCTCTGGCCCATAAGGATGATTTCAGCATCAATATCCGGTCCGGCCATACCGAATGCCTCGATACCAATTTGATGGAATTGCCGGGTACGCCCCCGTTGCGGGCGTTCGCGCCGGAACATAGCGCCTCGATACCACAACCTTTGCGGTTGGCCATATAACAAGCCATTTTCAATTGCAGCACGAACAACCCCGGCTGTGCCTTCAGGCCTAAGCGCAATATGTTCACCGCCGCGATCGGCAAAGGCGTACATTTCTTTCTCGACGATGTCGGTAGACTCACCAATGGAGTTCACAAATAGTGCAGTTTTTTCTAGTACGGGCGTGCGTATTTCCGTATAACCATAGCCGGAAAATATCCTGTATGCAGTATTTTCCAGTCGCTGCCAAATGCCAATGTCATTTGGAAGAACATCGTGCATGCCTTTGATTGTTTTAATTTTATCTACCACAAACGAATCCGTAAAATATTTTAAATATTAGAAATTACGCAGCATGCTGCGACGCCAACAAACACACATTAACCCGAGTGGGAAACACCAACTTCTAAGTTAGCGATATCTCCGCTGGTGAATGCGGACAGGTCAACAGGGTCACCATCCAACCTCACTCGAGTTGCGGATACCCGACCAATTTGCAACTGAAAAGGTGGTTTGCCCTGATAACGATAAACTTGCCCGCCTTTACGCAATTGGGCATCAAGCTGGCGGCCATCAGCATCGGTTACACTCACCCAACTATCTGCACTAAGCTCGATATCGAGAATGCTTATGTTATCGCTTCCATTGGGGTTAGCAGGCAGCGTAGCAGCCTGTATGTAATCTACATTACTTGTGCTTTCAGTAAGCAGCGGTTCATCTTGTGACCAGCGTACTGCAAAATGGGTATATGCCAGAACCAGCGGCAAAACTACAAAAGTAGTTGCCACAAGATAAGACAACACCCGGAAACCCCTCATGGAGGTAGAGCTTGGGCTGGGGATTTGTGAAAAAATGCTTTTCACTGGTGGCTCAGTATATTTGATAGTATCTAATGCTGATTCAAACTCAACGGCATTCAAGCCAAGAAAGCCTGCATATCGGCGCGCAGAGCCTTTACAGTACACCGCTGCGAGCTGGCCCCATTGATCGGCCTCCATAGCTTCAACTTTTTCGACACTTAGCTTGAGAAACCCAGCCACCTCATCGAGGCTGCAACCCTGCTTAAGGCGGGCGTTAGCTAAAAGCTCACCCGGGGTCCCTATCGGTAATTCGTTTTGTACTGACATCCTGAACATCCTTGTTACAGTATGGCGTTGGTGTGGGCTGAGTCAGGGAATTGCTGAATCAGTTTGCGTCTATATTCTTGGCTTGCTTTGGTATCGCCTAATTTGCGTTCTACGACATAGCCCAAATAGAGGCTATCGGCCGAAACACGGCCGGTTGAGTGAAAGCGCTGCAGAAACGCTCTAGCTTTTAAGTCTTCGCCGCGGAGATTCATCAGTTCGGCCAAGTCGAGCAAAGTTGGTGGGTAGCCAGGGCTTTTCTTCAATGCCCGGCGCAGATAAAGCTCAGCCTTTTCCAAATTGCCCTGGTCGATAGCGCAACGCCCGGCATTGGCAAGCGCAGATTCAGGCGTGTTATAAAAAGGTTCATCTAAAGCGCGTTCAAAATAAGGAAATGCCAGGTCATACTGTTGAGTTTGGCAAAGGTATTGCCCGTAATTATTGAGTATACTGCCATCATGTGGGTTTAATTTAGTCGCACGCTTATAGTGTTTGCCAGCAAGGCCCAACTTACCTATACGCCCGTAGAGCACTCCCATGACGGTATGTGCAGTGGCGTAGTTAGGATCAAATTCAAGGGCCCGGTTTAATTTATCCAGTGCAACCTTATAATCTCCCTGCTGGATATAGCCGGTTGCCAGCTTTACATTGACTACCGCACCTTCAACCGATTCTTTACCCGGTTCAGGAGTAGGCCCGCTTGAAGCGCAAGCCATTAACAATATCGAGAGTGATAAAACCATCCATGTTTTCATAGCAATTCCTTCTGCCTAAAGCTTGTCTGAAAGAGTATATCTGGGTTATGCACTAGCCTGACCTGCCAGTTGTGCCTTATGAGTAGCTTGCCGCCGAGTGCGGTCGCGTACTTTTCCAACCAGCTGCCCACAGGCTGCATCGATATCTTCCCCGCGAGTTTTCCGTACTGTAGCAATCAGCCCACCGCGCATCACGATTTGCTTAAATGCTTCAATCCTCTCTGGCGAGGAGCAGCGATAGCGCGCGCCCGGGTAAGGGTTAAACGGAATGATATTGAGTTTGCTTGGAACCTGTCGCAATAATTTAACCAGCTGCCTTGCATGCTCCGGAAAATCATTAATCCCGTCCATCATGGTGTATTCAAAAGTCACTTGGCATTTATTCCGGCCGGCGACATAACGCTGGCAGGCTGCCATTAGTTCCTTGATCGGGTGTTTTTTATTAAGCGGCACCAGCTGCACGCGCAAATCATCAATCGGAGCATGCAGTGACACTGCAAGAGCCACATCTGCAGATTCCCGCAAACGATCAATCATGGGCACTAAACCGGCGGTGCTAACAGTGACCCGGCGCGAGGCAAAGCCATAGCCTAGGTCGTCACGCATTAAATTCAGAGCAGGAGCCAGCGCGTCAAAATTCAATAAGGGCTCGCCCATGCCCATCATGACCACATTGGTAATTGCCCGTTTGCCGTTGCGCTCATGCCCGAGAGCCTGAGCTGCAAGAAAAACCTGGCCGATGATTTCGCTGGTCATCAAATTTCGACTGAAACCTTGAGTAGCCGTAGAGCAAAAGCTGCAATTTAAGGCGCAACCCACTTGTGAGGACACACATAGCGTGCCACGCTTGGCTTCCGGTATATATACCGTTTCTACAGCATTGCCTCCAGGCAGGCCCAACATCCACTTTACCGTGCCGTCGTTGGAACGCTGTTCCTTGAGAATTGTCGGCAAAGTAATACATGCTATCGATCCAAGCCGTTGGCGCAAATCTTTGCCCAAGTCTGTCATCACGGAGAAATCCGTAACTCCATGATGGTAGATCCACTTCATGACCTGGGTGGCACGGAAGGGTTTTTCGTCTATACCCTCAAAAAATTCACGCAACCCAGATTCATCCAGATCGAGTAAATTTACCAGTGCTTGTTTGGCGATTTCAGTCATAAGACAGCAATAATCTAACGCGAGTGAATATCACAACCGCTGAAGAAATAGGCGATTTCTTCGGCCGCAGTTTCTGTTGCATCTGAACCATGAACAGCATTGGCATCAATGCTTTCGGCAAAATCTGCACGAATAGTACCGGACTCGGCTTCCATCGGGTTAGTTGCACCCATCAGTTTACGGTTAGTAGCAATAGCATCCTCACCTTCAAGGACTTGCAGCATCACTGGGCCCGATGTCATGAACTTAACCAGGTCGGCAAAAAATGGACGCTCGCTATGAACCGCATAAAAACCTTCGGCTTCAGCAGTTGAGAGCTGACGATACTGAGATGCGATAATCTTCAGTCCGGCCTGCTCGAAGCGGCTGTAAATCTGGCCAATAACATTTTTTGCTACGGCATCGGGCTTTATGATTGAAAATGTTCTCTCGATAGACACTTAAAACTTCCTTTTATCTTATTAATAATAATGGTTATTCATTGATTCTATGGATAAAATCAATGCGCATGAAAAATCTTTGCCATTGTAGCCCCCAAGGCAGGTTTAAGCAATTATAAACGCCTCTAACTTCAAGCGCCGAAACCTAGTAGCTCTGCAAAGAAAACACCTGGGTGCGCTTGCTTTCGATTGCTGGACTTACTCCCCTTTGGCCTGCGTTTAACAAAAGTATTCGTATGATTTTCATACGCTTAATTAAAACGCTTGTTTGAATCCAGAATATTCGCTAAAGTATATGCATGCCGAGCACCCAGCAGAAAATCTTATTGTCCGCTGAAACCTTATTCTCAGAACAGGGAATAGCTTGCACTTCGCTACGGGAAATTACTCAGCATGCAAGGGTGAACCTTGCAGCGGTTAATTACCACTTTGGAAATAAACAATCGCTTATAGTCGAAGTATTTAGACATCACATGGACAGTCTAAATAAAGAACGCCTGCAACGACTGGCTAAAGTAACTTCTACAAACCAACCGATTTACCTCGAAGAGGTCTTACGAGCTTTGATATACCCTGCACTTAAGCTATCAAGAGATCAGCAAACTGGCGGCGCCCGTTTTGTTAAGCTAATAGCCAGGATATATGCGGAAAACAATGAGGAACTGCATAGCTTTTTAGCCAAACAATATGGGCATGTGATGAAGCGCTTTGCACAAATAATTCAAGAAATAATGCCAGACATGCCCGCTCGGGAATTGCGTTGGCAACTGGACTTTGTAATTGGTGCGCTAACCTATGTAATGGCTGATTTTAGCGGGCACTTCAGTAATTCAGAAAACCCAGAATCTGGCGTTTTAAGTGAAGCTGACCGCCTAGTGACCTTTGCTGCTGCCGGAATTCGCAGCTTTCAACCATCGTTGGCACAAAAAGACCTGTTTAATTTGGGCGGCAATACTGCTGTTCCGATAATCAATTCAATTCAAGAACACGGAAAATCATAATGAGTATTGTTATCGTATTGCTACACATCACCGTCCTTTTGGGAATTGTCATATCCTTGGCTTATTTTCGCGCACCATTGTTGATATGGCTTGGGAGCATGGCAGCCGTCACGGCACTTGGTTTGTTTAGCTATCAGAATTTAGACCAAGCACTATGGGTTGTACTGCTGCCCTTGTTAATCACACTTATCCTTGGTTTTTTAAGTATCACTCCTCTGCGCCGAAAATTAGTATCCAAACCTTTGTTCAGCTGGTTTAAAGGTGTGCTACCAACGATGTCCGATACCGAACGCGAAGCCCTTGAGGCCGGTACTATTTGGTGGGACGCTGAGCTTTTTTCCGGAAAACCCAAGTGGAAGAAACTGCTCGAAGTAAAAAAACCTGAATTAACCGATGAAGAGCAAGCTTTTATTGACGGGCCAGTTAAGACTCTCTGCGGAATGCTGGACGAGTGGGAAGTCAGGCAGAATAATGACCTGCCCAAGGAAATCTGGAACTACCTGAAAGAACATCGCTTTTTCAGTATGATCATTCCAAAACCCTATGGCGGGCTTGAGTTCTCTGCCTACGCCAATTCTGCAGTAGTTATGATGATTTCTTCACGCAATGTAACCGCGGCTGTAACCGTGATGGTGCCCAACTCTCTAGGGCCAGGCGAATTGCTTTTACATTATGGTACCGAGGAACAAAAAAACCATTACCTGCCGCGCTTGGCAAGCTCAGAAGATATCCCCTGCTTCGCCCTAACCGCACCTGCTGCCGGTTCGGATGCAGCCGGAATGCCGGATGAGGGTGTTGTCTGCATGGGTGAATTTGAAGGTAAAGAAGTTCTTGGACTCAGTGTTACCTGGGACAAGCGCTATATTACCCTGGCACCGGTCGCCACCCTGCTTGGCTTGGCATTCCGGGCCGTTGACCCGAATGGATTGCTGGGCAACAAAAAAGACTTGGGTATAACCTGCGCATTAATTCCCTCATCTACCCCTGGGGTAGAAATCGGTGCCCGACATATACCTATCGGCTCAGCCTTTATGAATGGGCCTACCCGTGGCAAGGATGTATTCATTCCTATGGACTGGATCATTGGTGGCCAGGAACGCATTGGTCAAGGTTGGCGCATGCTGATGCAGTCACTGGCTGCAGGCCGCGCAATTTCCCTGCCGGCGCTGGGAACTGCCGGTGGTAAAGCTGCCGCTATTTTTTCCGGTTCTTATGCAAGAATTCGTCGGCAATTTAATATGCCCATCGGCTATTTTGAAGGCATAGAAGAACCACTCGCACGCATCGGTGGTAACGCTTACCGAATGGATGCCGGCAGACTGCTAACACTGGCAGCTTTGATGGAAGGTGAAAAACCCTCGGTATTATCCGCCATACTCAAGCAACAATTAACCGAAGGTGGTCGTCTGGTAATCAATGACGCTATGGATATCCATGGTGGCAAGGGTATTATTGAAGGGCCGAATAACTATCTTTCTACCGTGTATAAATCAACCCCGGTTGCGATCACAGTTGAGGGCGCAAATATTCTAACCCGCAGTATGATAATTTTTGGTCAGGGTGCCATTCGCTGTCATCCGTGGTTATTAAAAGAAATGGAAGCAGCCGCAAACCCGGATGGAAATGAAGGTCTTTTGAACTTCGATCGGGCGCTGTTCGGACACATTGGTTTTGTGATCAGCAATAAAGTCAGAACCTTTGTGCTAGGGGTAACCAGTGCAAGATGGGTTCGCTCGCCGGTAGAGGGCCCCACGGCGCGATACTACCGCCAACTCACCCGGATGAGCTCCGCCTTTACTTTTATTGCTGATTTTATTCTGGCAACTTATGGTGGTAGCTTCAAATTCAAAGAAAAAACCTCCGGAAGGCTCGCAGATATACTCTCACACCTTTACTTGGCATCCGCTGTGCTCAAGAAATTTGAAGATGATGGCCAACCAAAAGAAGATATGCCGCTAGTACATTGGGCAATGCAGGACAGCTTGTATATCATGCAGACTCGGATTGTGGGGATTTTACGCAACTATCCGCTGCCGTTTGTAGGCAAACTAATCCGCCTGGTAATCTTCCCCTTTGGCTTACCCTACGAAGGCCCCAGAGATACCTGTGGCAAGCATGTGGCACGCCTGTTATTAACCGACTGCCCAAGTCGTGATCGCTTAATGGAAGGCATGTATATTTCCGACAAAGACGATGCTACCGGCTTGCTGATGCAAGCTTTTACAGCCGACAGAAAGGCCGTTGTGCCTGAGCGCGCGCTAAAAAATGCGTTTAAAGAAGCTGTTGGCATTACCAATTATGAAGCGCTGATTGAACGCGGCTTGGCAACCAGTATCATTACTCAAGACCAGGCGGAATTAGTACGCACAGCACAGGAGCTTGCAATCAAGGTTATTAGCGTAGATGAATTCCCTGCAGATGCAACACCGATGTGAGCTTTGCCGGATCAAAAATATTTTATAAACAAAGTTAGTTTAATTAAAGGAAGTAAGATGAAAAATAAAACCAAGCTAGTTCGCCGCGCAGCGGTTCTCGGAGCCGGTGTCATGGGTGCGCAAATCGCCGCTCACCTGGTCAACTCAGGAATTGAAACCGTGCTTTTCGAGCTCGCTGCTAAAGAAGGTGATCCTAATGCGATGGTTAAGAAGGCGATTGCCGGTCTGAAAAAACTCAAACCATCACCACTGGGGTTTTCTCAAGTCACAAACCTGATTATTCCCGCAAACTATGATCAGCACCTGCACCTGTTAGATGACTGCGATCTTGTCATTGAGGCCATTGGTGAGCGCATGGACTGGAAAAAAGATCTTTACGATAAAATCGAAAACCATATTGGCGAAAATGCAATTTTGGCGACCAACACATCCGGGCTTGGCATCGGTGAGTTGGCAACGGTGCTTCCAGAGTCGCTGCGGCATCGCTTCTGTGGCATCCACTTCTTTAACCCACCGCGGTATATGAACTTGGCTGAAATCATTCCGCATGCAGGCACTGATGCCTGGGTGCTGGATGCACTTGAGGCCTTTTCAATCACAACACTGGGTAAAGGCGTTGTACGCGCTGAAGACACCCCTAACTTTATTGCCAACCGTATTGGTATGTTTTCAATGTTAGCAACCATGCATCACACCAAAGGTTTTAACCTTGGTTTTGATACCGTTGATGCTCTCACCGGCCCAGCTATTGGCCGCCCGAAAAGCGCGACTTACCGTACCGCCGATGTAGTGGGTCTGGATACTATGGGGCATACCATCAATACCCTGACCAACACCCTGCCAAATGACCCCTGGGCGAAATATTATCAAAAACCCGAATGGCTGGACTACCTGATTCAAAAAGGCGATCTGGGACAGAAGACCCGTCAGGGTGTATTCCGTAAAAAGGGGAAAGTGATTGAAGTTTTAGACGGCCATCATTACCGACCTGCAGATTACAGCCTACCGGATGAAGTCAAAGCTATTTTAAAAATTCGTGACTGGGGTGAAAAACTCGCAGCTTTGCGCAATAGCGATACCCGCGAAGCTAAGTTCCTATGGGCGATGTTCCGAGATTTATTTCACTACTGTGCTTTTCATCTTGGCAAAATTGCAGATAGCGCGCGCGAGTTAGATGAAGCGATTCGTTGGGGTTATGGCTGGAAACAAGGACCGTTTGAAATTTGGCAAGCGGCGGGCTGGCAGCAGGTTTGTGAATGGATTAATGAAGATATAGACCAAGGTAAGAGCATGGCCAATATCGCCCTACCCGCATGGGCGAGTGATGGGCGTGAAGGTGTGCACGGCATTCAAGGATCCTGGTCGGCGGCACGCGGCGAGTACAGCCCGCGCTCAAGCCTGCCGGTTTACCGCCGACAGTTGCAACCGCAGCGTTTATTGGGTGAGCCAACTGAACACGGCGAAACCATCATTGAAACGGATGCCAGTAGGTTGTGGACACTGGATGGCAAGGTCGCCATTCTTAGTTTTAAAACCAAAATGAACACTGTCAATGATGCCCTGGTTGCCGATATTAATATCGCCATCGATACAGCCGAAGCTAAATATACTGGCTTGCTGATTTGGCAGCCCAAAGGCCCCTTCTGCGCCGGTGCCGACCTATTTGGTATGGCAACCATGGTTAAAGAGGGCCGAATCGACGACCTTGAAGCAATGATTGATGGTTTCCAACGGGTGAACTTACGCCTGAAGTATTCAATGGTACCCACCGTTGCCGCCGTGCGTGGGTTGGCATTAGGAGGCGGCGCTGAAATTCTAATGCATTGTGCCCGCGTGGTTGCCGCACACGAAAGTTATATCGGTCTGGTAGAAGCCGGTGTTGGCCTGCTACCTGCCGGTGGTGGAACTAAAGAACTGGCACTGCGTTCCCGCACAAATACTGTTGCCGGGGATTCATCCGCACTGTTGCAGCAATATTTTGAACAAATTGCAATGGGTAAAGTAACCGCCAGCGCTCATGAGGCATTGAGTTTTGGTTACCTACGCCCTAGCGATGTAGTGATTATGAATACGGAAGAAACACTATTCGTAGCTCATCAACAAGTCAAAGCCATGGCGGAATCCGGCTATCGTCCACCGTTACGCCACATTAAACACGCGGTTGCAGGGCGTACTGGAATAGCGAATTTCCGCACAGCTTTAGTCAATATGCAAGCCGGTAATTTTATCTCCGATCACGATTATGTGGTTTCTGAGCGCGTAGCAACAGTGCTTTGTGGTGGCGAAGTCGATGCCGAATCTAGAGTTGACGAAGACTGGTTAATAAAACTCGAGCGGGAAAACTTCCTAGAGCTGGCACAGATGCCAAAAACACTCGAGCGAGTCGCTTTCATGCTGAAAAATGGCAAACCCTTACGCAATTAATCGGCAATTAATCGGCCAGATGTCTGACATAAGAATGTAATAAGAGAATTCAGGAGTAATTTAGAATGCAAGATGCTTATATTGTTTCCGCTACCCGCACCCCGGTTGGCAAAGCTTTCCGTGGCTCGTTAAGCAAAACCCGCCCCGATGACATGCTTGCCCATGTTATTCAGAACGCCGTTAGTGCGGCTGGTGGAATTGACCCTGCTCGCATCGAGGATGCGATTATTGGTTGTGCCATGCCGGAAGGCCCACAAGGTATGAATATTGCCAGAATAGGCGTGTTATTAGCCGGATTACCGGATGCAGTACCAGGCGTAACGGTTAACCGCTTTTGCTCATCCGGGCTGCAAACCATTGCCATGGCTGCGGATCGCATTCGCCTGGGTGAAGCCGATCTGATGCTCGCCGGTGGTACCGAATCCATGACCATGGTACCGATGATGGGCAACAAGGTTGAAATGAATCCGGCTTTATTTTCTAGCGAGCATATCAATATTGCCTATGGCATGGGCATAACTGCTGAAAATGTAGCCGATAAATATGCGATCAGCCGGGAAGACCAGGACCAATTCGCCTATAACAGCCATATAAAAGCACTGGCAGCTCAAGAAAGTGGCATTGCGACCGGTATTGTGCCCATTGCTACCCGATCTTATCAAACAGATGGCTCAGTGGTGCAAGTGCGCGAAGGCCTGTTTAGTGCCGATGAAGGCGCACGCGCTGATAGCTCGCTGGAAATACTCGCGCGCTTACGCACGGTATTTAAAGCCAATGGTAGTGTTACTGCAGCCAACAGCTCGCAAATGTCTGATGGCGCTGCTGCATTAATGCTAGCCAGTGAAGCGGCAGTTAAGGAATATAATCTTCAGCCTTTAGCCGTATTTCGTGGTTTCTCGGTTGCTGGCGTACCCCCAGAAATCATGGGTATTGGCCCAATTGCCGCCATCCCCAAAGTGCTCAAGCAAACGGGAATACATCAAGATGACCTCGACTGGATTGAATTGAATGAAGCCTTTGCTGCTCAGGCGCTAGCGGTGATTAAAGATACCGGCCTAAACCCGGAAAAAATCAATCCATTAGGTGGTGCAATCTCACTGGGGCATCCCTTGGGTGCAACCGGTGCAATCCTCAGCACTAAAATGATCCACGCCATGCGAGAGAAAAAACTCAAATATGGCATGGTGACTATGTGTATTGGCACTGGAATGGGTGCGGCAGGTATTTTTGAAATTCTGAACTAAATTCAATTCAAATAGAGCAAATAAAAAGCCGGGTAGCTGTTATCCGGCTTTTTATTGCCCCGCTTCAGGGCTGGGGGAAATCGGCGTTGAATGCATCCATAATGGCTTAACTTAGTGTCATCCGTGTCTGTCCCCGAATGGCGTTTTTGGTCATTTTGGACGGATCTATCCTGTATAAACCGTCATTTGTGTCCAGTATTGGGTTAAATTGGCGGCGGTTCAAACTCCCTCAGTGCTATTAGCACTTTCTCCAACAGTGTTCGATGTTTTTCCTTTAGCTTTACAAATAATTGCCGCCCCGTCTTAACCACTTTTGCCGCAATGGCATACAAACGCCAGCGCAGAGTCATTGCGCGATGCTGAGCCAGCTCTGCCGGCAGTAGTTGACGCATTAGGGCAAACAAATTGTAAGAAAGTGCGGAGATTAAAAAGCACAGCGCAGTCGCTGAACAGCGTTATCCGGAAAGTTCTGAAGAAACGGAAATTATTCCCTACCGATGATGCAGCTAAAAAAATCATTTATTTGGCCATACGCGACGCATCAAAAAAATGGACGATGCCCATACGGAACTGGAAAGTTGCGATGAATAGATTTATGATCGAATTTGAAGACCGCTTGCAAGACTACATTTAACCAATGGCAGTTACACAGTTTAAATTACACCCTCTGATTAAATGTAACTAAAAACATAATGAATAACAAATTATCTTTACTCACCTTAGTCGTCACATTATTTACTTTCTTAATCCTTCCCTTGGTCTATCTTGTATATTAACCTAGCGTCCAAATACCCTATGCAGCGTACTGAATTGCTGGATGTAAAAAGTAGCTCTTAACCCGAGCCGGAAGGGCTTGTAGTTTTCTCATGATACCGAGGACCTTTCTTTCAAGTTGCT
>JAKITM010000077.1 GCA_021648045.1 Lysobacterales bacterium | reverse complement strand
GCTCAGAAAATTTTGATATTGCAATGAAACTCTCACTGGAAGGCATCGGTGCGTTGTTGCAGCGGGAAAATGAATATACCTCAATTGCTCGGGTTATACCCGGCGGCCCGGCTAAAAAAGACGGGCGGCTTAAGGCTGAAGACCGGATAACCGGTGTTGCCCAGGGGCGTGAAGGTAAAATGGTTGATGTTATTGGCTGGCGTCTTGACGATGTGGTCGATTTAATTCGCGGTCCAAAAGGTACTTATGTGCGTTTGGAAGTATTACCCGCAGACAGTGGCGAGGGCGGTGCGAGTAAAGTCATCGAAATTCTGCGCAACGAAGTTAAGCTGGAAGAGCAGGCAGCAAAAAGTCGGATTATTGAAATTCCTCAAGGTGAAGGTATTACCAAAGTCGGGGTCATTGACCTACCGGTGTTTTACCTGGATTTTCGCGGTCGTGCTGAAGGCAAAAAAGATTACCGCAGCTCTACCCGGGATGTAAAAAAACTGATTGATGAAATGAAAGCCGAAGGCATTGAGTCCTTGGTGATTGACCTGCGCAGCAACGGTGGCGGTTCCTTGCTTGAAGCAACCACTCTAACAGGACTGTTTATCGATCAGGGGCCGGTGGTGCAGGTACGCGATTCGCATGGTCGTATTTCGCTGGAACGCGACGATGACCCGGGTGTGGCTTGGGATGGCCCGATGGCGGTGCTGGTTAATCGTTTCAGTGCTTCGGCATCTGAAATATTTGCTGCGGCTATTCAAGATTATCAGCGCGGTCTGGTGGTTGGTGAGCCGACTTATGGTAAAGGTACTGTGCAAAACCTAGTCAATCTGGATGATTATTCGCCTAGCGATAAAAAACGCTTAGGTCAATTAAAGTTGACTATGGCACAGTTTTTTCGGGTTAATGGTGGTTCCACCCAAAATCGCGGAGTCACTCCTGATATCAGTTTTCCAACACCGGGCGATGCTGCAGACTTTGGCGAAAGCGCACTAACTAATGCGCTACCCTGGACACAGATCGAAAAAGTTGACTACAAACCTGTTAACCAAGTAGCACCTGTACTTGCGGTACTGGATGCTCGTTACCGTGAACGCCTGAGCAGCAGTGAAGAGTTTTCCTGGATTTATGAAGACATAGAAGAGTACAAAGAAAACAAGAATCGGAAAACGGTTAGCCTGCTGGAAGATGGCCGGCGCACAGAAAGAAAAGAGAATGAAGCCAAACGCAAACAGCGTAAAGAACAGCGTTACTTGCTGCATGGTTTGCCTATTCCTGTAGATGAAGACGAAAATGAAGATAAAGATGGTGGTGAATCTGAAGAGCTCGCTGAGGCCAAAATCGAAAGTAATGCAGCAGATGCTGCCGAGAGAAATCCGGAACTTAAAGCTATTACTGCTACAGGTGAGGGCGCTGAGGCTGATACTGGTGATAATGGTTCAGATGCAGCGGCAGCGGCAGACGAAGATGAGGCCGATGAAGAAGAACTGCCTGATCTAATCCTCGAGGAAACCGCCCGGATTCTTGCAGATGCTACTCGTTTAATGGCGAATAAACCTATGTTTGCACAAGATTTAAGCAAGCTAAAAACTGCAAAGGAAGCTGTAGAGTTAATTAATTAATAATTTAATTGATCAGGCATTAATAAAAAACCCGCTAACTGCGGGTTTTTTTATTGCCTTGGTGAAAAACTAAGCTTGAAAGACTAATCTTTCTTTAGAAGATCTCTAATTTCCGTCAGCAAAGTTTCTTCAACCCCTGGCTCTGGCGCCGCCGCCGGTGCTTCTTCTTCTTTTTTGCGCATATTGTTCATCATTTTAATCATCATGAATATAGCGATAGCGACAATGATGAAGTCGAGTATATTCTGGATAAACAAACCGTAATTCATCAATACTGCATCAGCACCTTCTTGTGCCTCTTTGAGTGTGTATGAGAGTTTGCTAAAATCTACACCTCCCATCATCACTCCGATCGGTGGCATGATAATATCTTTAACCAGTGATGAAATAATCTTGCCAAAAGCAGCACCAATAATGATACCAACCGCCATATCAACAACATTGCCTTTCATGGCAAACTCTTTAAATTCTTTAGCCATTCCCATAGTGAATCCTCTTCGTGGTTTTAAGAAGCTCCAGTTTACAGGAAAACCCCGTGCCTGAAAATCCTCTCATTATTGCCCGTCTGGCCTTGGTAGTACCACTGAATCGGTTGTTTGATTACCGCGTGCCTGCGAGCATGAGCACACCAACACCGGGCTGCAGGGTGGAAGTGAAATTTGCTGGTCGGAAAAAAATCGGCTGGGTGGTTGAAATCAGTGATTCCACCGATGTGCCAGAAGGCAAACTGTTGGGTTTGGAAAGCATTATTGATGAACGGCCAGCGTGGAGCCCGGCATTGTGGAAATTAATGATCTGGTGTTGGGCCTACTACCATCATCCACCGGGAGAAATCCTGGCGACCGCATTGCCACCCTTGCTGCGAGGCCCGTCACCCGTTGTTGCACCGTTGAGTGAAAGCTGGCGGTTAACTGCTGATGGTTTGGCGCAGGATCAGCAAAAATTACATAAACGCGCACCGCGTCAGGCAGCATTATTACAGGCGCTTGCGCAACCGGCATCAGCTGCCAGTTTGGCGACTCATTTTGAAAACAGTGACTGGCGCTCAGTATTGCGTAAATTACTCGCCAAAGGCTGGTTGGAAACATGTCCAGCCGCAGCCGCCGCGAATCTTGAGGCAAAGCAGGGCCCAAAGCTTAACAGTGAGCAACAGCAAGCACTCACCGGTATTAGCCAAAACCTGGGCCGTTATGCTACGCACTTACTGTATGGGGTAACCGGCAGCGGCAAAACCGAAGTCTATCTACAACTGGCAAAGCAGGTATTGAAGCGCAAGCAACAGGTGCTTTTTCTGGTGCCCGAAATTGGCCTAGTACCGCAATTACAGCGCCGGGTGCAACAACGATTAGGGCTGGAGCCTGTACTGGTACACTCTGCCCAAAGTGATGGTGAACGCTATCGCGCCTGGTATCTTGCCGCCAGTGGCGAGGCGCGAGTGGTTATTGGGACTCGCTCGGCATTGTTTAGCGCACTACCGGAACTGGGTTTGATTGTGGTCGATGAAGAGCATGACAGCGCTTATAAACAGCAGGATCATTGGCGCTACCATGCCCGTGATGTGGCCGTGAAACGCGCTAGTTTAGAGGGTTGCCCGTTGGTTCTTGGCAGCGCTACTCCGGCGCTAGAGTCATTGGCAAATGCTGAAGTCGGGCGCTATCAACTATTTCGACTTGACCAACGCGCCAACAAACGCAAGATGCCGGACTGGCAGTTGTTGGAAATGCGTGAACAAGCCGTAGTGGATGGTTTGCTGCCAGAAACGCTAGAACTGCTGGCGGATAATGTTGAACGCGGCCTGCAGTCTTTGGTTTTTCTAAACCGTCGCGGTTATGCCCCGGTGCTGATGTGCCGCTGGTGTGGTTGGCAGGCGGATTGTGACCGTTGCGACAGCCCGATGACCTGGCACCATCGTGCCAACCACCTGGCCTGTCACCGCTGTGACTCACGCCGTCCGGTTCCTCAGCGCTGCCCGGCCTGTGACAGCCTCGATCTGCATCCACTGGGTGAGGGTACTGAACGAGTAGCTGATTATCTGCAGGCACAATTCCCGCAAACACCGGTTATTCGCTTTGATCGGGACAGCACTCGGCGCAAAAATGCCGCTGCGGATATTTTAACAACCGTGGGCAAAGGTGAAGCCTGCATATTGGTGGGCACGCAAATGCTGGCCAAAGGCCATCATTTACCACGGGTATCGCTGGCAGTTATTTTAAATATTGACCAGTCCCTTTTCAGCACAGACTTTCGTGCTATTGAAAAGCTGGCGCAACTGCTAACCCAGGTTTCCGGCCGTGCCGGTCGGGGCGATGAACCAGGTAGGGTGGTACTGCAAACCTATCACCCGCAGCACGCCCAATTACAGCAATTGATCAGTGGAGGTTATTTTAGTCTGGCAGAAACCATGCTGCGGGAGCGTGTAGAGGCAGGATTACCCCCGTATAGTTATCAGGCCATCTTACGCGCTGAGTCCAACCAGCAAGGCGAGTTAACTCGCGCATTATCTCAGCTTACTGCTTATGCAGAGTCGTTGGCAGCACAGCTCAGCGAGGACTCCCAAGGGCTAAGCGGCGCCGAACAACTACTGGTGCTCGGACCAATGCCGGCATTACAAGCCCGCCGTGCTGGACGCCACCGGATGATCTTATTGTTTCAAAGCCACCGGCGCCCGCTATTGCACTGGTTGGTCAAACAAATTTCCGTTGAATTGGAACGTCTGCCCGGCAGCCGAAAAATTCGTTGGGCGATTGATATCGACCCGCAGGATCAATAATGCTAAATCATTAACGACCTGAGGCTAACAGCATAGCTTTGATTGGAGTTCCAGCTACGGTTCGCTGTCACGCAGGCGAGTATCAGGATTTAATCTCCATTTTTGTGACTATTTACACTGGGTATTCGTCTTAGTTTTAGGCATAATTACACAAATATGTGTTTTAATCGAAAGCGAAACTTTTTCGCTGAATAAGTGTCCCAAAAAAATCAATAATCAGCGCTGCAAATATCTGGCAGCCCAATATTAATATGGCACCTCAACATGGCAGAAATTATGGAAGATACAATAACCCAGGCGAGTGCAGTCGCCGGCGCACATGCAGCGTTTATCCAACTACAGGCAGAAGCAGAAACTAAAATCATTGGCCAGCCGGCACTGGTGCAGCGCTTGCTTATTGCTCTGCTAACACATGGTCATTTACTGGTTGAGGGTGCTCCAGGCTTAGCTAAGACCACCGCTATTAAAGTATTGGCAGAGCGCATTGAAGGTGATTTCCATCGTGTTCAGTTTACACCTGACCTGTTGCCGGCTGATCTTACGGGCACCGAAATTTATCGCCAGCAAAGCGGAGAGTTTGAGTTTCAGCCCGGGCCGATGTTTCATAATCTAGTACTTGCAGATGAAATCAACCGCGCGCCTGCAAAAGTACAGTCTGCTTTGCTTGAGGCAATGGGCGAGCATCAGGTAACTGTCGGCAGTACAACATACCCATTGCCGGATTTGTTTTTGGTAATGGCAACGCAAAATCCCATTGAGCAAGAAGGCACATATCCGCTGCCAGAAGCTCAGTTGGATCGTTTCCTTATGCATGTGACAATTGGTTATCCTGATGCAGAGGCAGAAGCTAAAATCCTACATCTGGCCCGACAACAGGCGCGTGAGGAGCTGAGCGATAACACTCCACCGCAAGTATTGGTGACTCAAGCACAAATTTTTCAGGCGCAAAATGAAGTGCTCGATCTCAACATGGTACCCGAGCTGGAAGCCTATATTGTCCAATTGGTACTGGCATCTCGGGACCCGAGCAAGTTTGACCCGGAATTGGTGCGTATGATTTCCTACGGTGGCAGTCCACGCGCAACCATTGCCCTGGACCGCTGTGCCCGGGCTTATGCCTGGTTGGCTGGCAGGGATTATGTTTCACCCGATGATATTCACGCAATAGCACACGATGTATTGCGCCACCGTTTAATTTTGTCCTATGAGGCCGAAGCTGACGGGGTAACACCCGATCAGGTGATTCAACGCCTGCTGGAGATTGTGCCAGTTCCATGAGCGCACCGCTAACTGGCAGGTATAGCCAGTCCACACAATCCGGCGACGGAATTCATATCAGCAAGGCAGAATTAATTGCCCTGGAAGGTCGTTGTCGGCGGCGTCATTTGCCGGCAATGCGTCCGGCCCGATCGGCTTTAGCCGGCCCGCATGAGTCACGTTTTCGCGGCCGCGGTGTTGATTATCTGGAGTCGCGTATTTACCTGCCCGGCGATGATATCCGTAATATGGACTGGCGGGTAACCGCCCGCACCGGCAAAGCCCATACAAAAGTTTTTCAGGAAGAACGCGAGCGCCCAGTAATTATGGTTGTAGATCGTAATCCGGGCATGTTTTTTGCCACCCGTGGCCAACTTAAAACGGTTATGGCGGCCAAAATAGCAACGGCCATGGCCTGGACAGCCGCCCGCCGGGGTGATCGTACCGGCGGGGTGATATATGGCGGTGGTGTACACCACGAATTGCGCCCACGCGGTGGTCGTCGTGGGGTGTTGCGTTTGATTCAACAACTTGAGCGCTGGTGTAATCCCGAACCCCTACCAGAGCAAACCGATCCGCTGGCAGACTCTCTCAAACGCCTGCGAAATGTTATCCGCCCAGGTAGTTTGGTTGTCATTATCAGTGATTTTTATCGTCTGGATGATGACTGTAACCGGCATATATCCCGCCTGGCCCAGCATAATGATCTGGTGGGATGCCAGTTGCTGGACCCGATTGAGCAAGCTATGCCGGCAGGCGTGTTTCCGATTACCGATGGCATTCAATCCACCAGCCTCGATACTCGCAGCCGCAAGCTAAAGTCTCGTTTGCAAGTGCGTGAACGACAACATCAAATAGCGCCAGCAGATATGTTCAGAAAGCATGGCGCTCGCTGGATGCAGGTACTGACTACAGATGACCCGTTGATTGTTATCGAGCGTGGTCTGGGTATTAACAGCCGTGGTTAATCCGCTTTCTAATAATACAGAAAAGCCAGCTGATAGCCTGCTGGCGGTGCTTAAAGATATTCATTCAGCAGCTCCCGCGGACTGGTGGCCTCCAGCGCCCGGTTGGTGGATATTAACTATTGTCACCGTCGTTTTGTTGAGCTGGCTGGGGAAAAAATTGTACCGAGTCTGGCAGCGCTATCGTTTTAAAGTGATGGTGAAAACCCTACTGGTGGATGTTTTCCAATCCCACTCTGAACAGCCCCGCGAACTACTGGTGGAACTCAATCAGTTATTCAAACGCTGGCTGACCAGTCAGGGCGCGCACGGCCTGCAACAATTATCGGGAACCGCGTGGGCTGCCTATTTACAGGGTGGAACAAGCGTCAATGAGGCTGAGCAAAAGGTAATCAAAACATTGGCAACGGCGCAATATCAAACGGATGTTCCGACTTATGACGCCAAACTATTACAATCTTGGGCGCTGCGCTGGCTTGATGCACGGGTGGTGATGAATGGCTGAGTTTATTTTTGCCTGGCCCTGGTTGTTCTTATTATTGCCGCTGCCGTGGTTCGCTTGGCGTTTCCTGCCAAAAGCCGAATCTCAACTGAGCGGTTCGGTTAGAGTGCCGTTTTATCATTGGCTCGGTGATGGTACAGAATCCAGTGGCTCTTCAGGCTGGTTAAGTCGTTTACTGGCAATTATTGTCTGGTTGCTGGTGCTCACCGCCGCTGCCCGCCCTCAATGGGTTGATGAACCGCTGACTTTCCCGCTCAGCGGGCGTGATTTGTTAATGGCAATGGATGTATCCGGAAGCATGGATACCCGGGATATGCAGTTAAACGGGCATATGGTTAGCCGCTTAACGATGGTGAAAGAGGTCATGTCAGCCTTTATTAAGCGCCGTCAGGGCGACCGGGTTGGCTTGGTGCTATTCGGTTCGCGGGCCTATTTGCAAACCCCACTAACCTTCGATACCCAGACCACTGCGCGCTTAATGCAGGAGTCGGAAATTGGTCTGGCGGGTCGGGAAACAGCCATTGGTGATGCCATTGGTTTATCTATAAAACGCCTGCGCGATAACACCGAAGCCGAACGAATATTAATTTTACTTACCGATGGTGCCAATACCGCAGGTACAGTAAATCCCTTGCAGGCGGCAGAATATGCGGCTAAAGAAGGCCTAACAATATACGCCATTGGTGTGGGTGCAGATGAAATGCTGGTGCGGGATCTATTTGGCACCAGAGTAGTGAATCCTGCCACGGATCTAGATGAAAAAACCATGCAGGCGATTGCTGTGAAAACCGGTGGTCGTTATTTTCGCGCCCGTGATACCGGCGATCTGGAAAAGATATATCAAATCATCGACGAACTCGAGCCGGTGAGCTCTGATGTAGTTGTTATCCGGCCGATAACCGAATGGTTCTGGTTGCCGATGATGTTGGCATTAATTATTTGTTTATTATCGGCATTGATGAACTTGTTGAAACAAGCGGGCTGGTTATACCGTGATATTAAAACCGAGGGCTCAGGCTGATGGATTTATTCGGTCTTTACTGGATTCGGCCCCACTGGCTATTATTATTGCCGGTGATCTGGCTGGCTGCGGTTTTTGCCTGGCGCCAACATAAGGTGGGTGGAGATTGGGCACGGGTTGCCGATGCCCATCTGCTCAAGTTTTTGGGTGGTGGTGGCGCATCTCAAAAAAGCCGGCATTCATTGACCAGCTTAATTACTGCCGGGTTAACGGTAGCTTTGCTGGCGCTGGCAGGGCCTGCTTGGGAACAATCCGCCAGTGGTAGTTTTAGTGCCAATCAGGCACGCGTTGTAATTTTGGATTTATCCCGTTCGATGTTGGCTGAAGATATCAAACCCAGCCGGATTGCACGAGCGCGCTTCAAATTAATGGACTTTCTGGACCAGGTTGAAGAAGGCCAGGTTGGGTTGGTGGCTTATGCTGGCCAGGCTTTTGTGATTGCACCTTTAAGCAGCGATATGGAAACTATTAAAAACATGGTGCCGGCCCTATACCCCGATATCATGCCGGCCCCTGGTAGTCGCCCGGATGAAGCGCTGGCGCTGGCTGCCGAACTTATCAATCAGGCAGGCTTTGCCAGTGGTGAAATTTTACTAATAGCCGACAGCAGTGACCAGCGAACGCTGGCGATGGCGGCACGGCTTGCAGATCGGGGTTTTAGTATCTCTGTGCTAGGAATTGGCACGCCGGAAGGTGCGCCGATTCCCAGTGGTAGGGGATTTATCAAAGACCATGAAGGAAAAATTGTGGTGGCCCGGTTGGAAGAACGGAAACTGCGGGCCGTGGCTCGGGCAGGCTCAGGACAGTACTTGAAAAATCGTGCCGATAACTCTGAGTTAGCCGCAATATTAAAACAGGGTGATGAAGCTTTTGTGGCTACAGATGATAATGATAACAGAGGTCTGGAGCAGCGCTGGCTGGATCAGGGTTACTGGCTGGTAATACTTCTGTTGCCGTTGGTATTGCTGAGTTTCCGTAAAGGTTGGTTGTTTGTATTACCGATTTTATTATTACCGCACACCGCTCAAAGGGCGGTCGCACAACCGTTACTGGACAATCCCGCCGCCATAAGTCAGCAAACACAACCCGCACCGCCAGCGGAAGCTTACCAATCAGAAGTTGAAATAGCCCCCAGCCGGCTGCAGCAAAGTTGGCGTAAGCTCTGGCGGAATGCCGATCAGCGTGCTCAGCAGCAACTGCAGCAACAGCAGTACACACAGGCACTGGAAAGCGCCCAATCTCTCCGTTTCCAGGCAGAAGCCTTGTATCGGCAAGGCGATTACAACCAAGCAATGAACTTATGGAAAACATTAGAAAACACAGCTGATACGGTGGAGCAACAGGCAGACGCCGCCTACAACTTGGGTAATGCCCTGGCGGCAGAAAACGAACTGGATGATGCCATCGCCGCTTACACCCGCTCACTGGAGTTAAATCCTGACAACGAAGATGCTCAGACTAATATTGAAATCCTCGAAAAAATGAAGGATCAGCAAGGCGAGGACGGAGAAAACAAACAAGAAGAAGGCGACCAGGGCGAGGACCAGGAGCAACAGCAGGACCAATCCCAAGATCAGCAAGATCAGGACTCAGGTGAGTCAGAGGACACTGAGGAGTCGGCCGATGACGCTGATGACGCTGATGACGCTTCTGAGGAAGAAAATCAGGATGAAGAACAGCAGCAGCAAGATGAGCAAGAACCCTCTGAGGAGCAACAGGCTGAGGAAGAACAAGCTGCACAAATGACCCAGGAAGCGCAATGGACAGAAGAAGACGAGCAGGCTAAAGAACAATGGCTGCGGCGCATTCCAGACGATCCTGGTGGTTTGTTACGGCGGAAATTAATTCAGGAGCATAAGCGTCGCGGACGCAACGAGTCCGAGAGTCAACCATGGTAAAGCGTGACAGAGAATCAGCAATGACAGTAAAGCCTCAGCAAAAACATTCCTTAGCCCGTGGCTTATTCGCCCTACTGGTGATCCCAATGCTATTGTTAGTTTCTACAGTAAGCCAGGCTGCAGTCGATCTGCGGGTGGATCGTGCCAGTGTGAAACTGGGTGAAACTATCAAGCTGGTGGTAGAAACTGCCGACATTAATCAAAGCCTCGATATTGATGTCAGCTTGTTGACTGAAGATTTTCACATCATTGATACCCGCAGTGAATCTTCGCGGAGTTTTGTCAACGGCAAACAATCAGTAGCGATACGAGTGCTTTATGTGCTGGAACCAAAGCGCGTAGGTACATTGACTATTCCGAGCTTCAAGCTTGGGAATGTAAGCACAGCGCCGCTTGAAATAACTGTAGAAATATCTCCGGCAGCAGCTGCCGGGGAGCCTCCTTTGGTCTTTATGGAGGTTGAAAGCAATGCCGATAGTATCTATGTGCATTCGCAATTGGTGTTAACAGTTAAGCTGTATTACCGCTACAACCTGACTAGCGGAAATTTACCCGACCCCCAAATAGAGCATGCCACCGTGGTGAAATTGGGTGAGACCTCAATAAACGCGACTCGCAATGGCGTAAGTTATCGCGCCCTGGAACGCGTTTATGCAGTTTTCCCGGAACGCAGCGGCGAAATTATTATTCCTGAAGTTCCATTTTCAGGTCTGATAAACAAACCACGAGTCCAAGGGGGTAGTCTGTTTGCACAGGCGCATAATCAGCGCCAGCGAGTGCGTGTAGCCAGCGAGCCCTTCAGCATTGATGTTAAGCCCCGGCCTGCACAATACCCCGCCGGCGCAGACTGGTTGCCGGCGCGGCAATTAGTGGTTAATTCCCAGATAAAAACCGCTAAAGGTGGTGCCCGTGTGGGGGAACCCATCACCCGAGTAATTGAAATCAAAGCGGTGGGTTTGCTCGACACCATGTTTCCTGAAATTCAATGGCCACTAATGGATAAGGCCCGGGTTTACCCGGACACGCCGGAAAGTGTGTCGCGAAATGCAGGTCAGTGGGTCACCAGTAGAAAAGTACATAGCTTTGCAGTGGTTCCGGAAACCACGGGTGAGTTGCTGCTGCCTGAAATTAGCATTCCCTGGTGGGATACCATAGAAGACAAGCTGAAAGTTGCGCTAGTACCGGCAGAAATTGTCGATATACAGCCAGCCCTCGATGAGCCTGTAGCTGTGCCGGTAGCCGTTATGCCAACCGC
>JAKITM010000076.1 GCA_021648045.1 Lysobacterales bacterium | reverse complement strand
ACCGCTTAAATAATCGACGCCAGTCTCTGCAATCTTTTGATTCAAAAATGATCGAACTTCTTCAGTGGCTTGTTGTAATGTTTTACCTGAAGGCCCATTAATGGCCAACAAGGCTAGGTAGGCGTTACCCCTAGCAAACGGCTCAGCTTGTATGTTATTGATCGCAGCCACTTCGGGCAACAACTCTTCATCAAAGGCGGGTAAATTGATCACCACAGTGATGATCAGTAACAAAGCGGCGAAGCCGAAGAGATATAATAAGAATTTCTTGATTCTATTCATGTTGATTGTCCTGTTAATTGTTGTTTATTATCAATTGATATAGCTTGTGTTCTATTTTACTCAGTTTCTCCACTTATCACCTGAGCAATACCTGAGCAATACTTGAGCAATGCCTGAGTGCGATCAATTACTGCCTCTCAAGTGCTAAACTGTGCACCATGAGTCAAGAGCGTGACATATATTTCAGAACTGCCGATATGTTGATTAATTTCAATACCGGCGAAGTTTCGAGCCAAAAACAAAAGCGGCGCTTGAGCCCGGTTAATTCACGGGTGCTTAATGTGTTGTTGCAAGAGGCAAAGAAAGCGGTCAGCCGTCAGCAGTTGTTTGATGGTGTTTGGCCTAATCAAGTAGTCAGTGACGATGCCTTGACCCGCAGTATTTCTGACTTGCGTTCTCAACTAAAAACCATGACCACAGCTGAATTCTTGATTGAAACCATCCCTAAAGTCGGCTATCGTTGGTTGCCTGCGGTTGAATCAGTTACTGAATTTCCAAACACTTCAGAACCTGTAAAAACCACATTGTGGTTGAAACATTTTAAACCAATGTTAATGGCTTTGGCAGTGCTGACAATTTTGCTTTGGGGTCTATTAGGTGTGCTGTATTTGAATTCAAAATCCACTTCTATGCCGTTAATTATATTACCTACTGAACACACTCAATCACCCAATTCGGCTAGCCCTAAAACTGATGTCTCTGCTTGGTTAAAGCAAGCGGTCATGGAACAGGATAACATGCAGTATTTGTCTGGCTACGCACTTCAATCACATGCAGGCAGCCCTTTCCCTTACTACCGCCATGAGTTCGGCGTTAGGTGGTTTATCGGAAGCCAAATTTCACAAAAAAATGACCAACACAGCCTAACGCTTAATTTGATTGATGCCAAAACTGCACTGGTGATTTACAGCCAACAATATCCATTCAAACAAGTAGATGAACTCAAAGCCCATTGCAATGAGTTTGTGGCTTTTGTGTCACAACTCTGAACAAATCATTGGTTTGTGCTAATCACAATCAACAACCAGCTATGTAGAATGTTTTTGCATGGGCACCAACAATTTTAAAATTCAGCCACAATTGGCCGCTGACAGCCATGAATTATTTGAATGGCATCATTGTCATTTTCGTCTACACAATAATGCAACTTTACCTTGGTTGATCAATACCCAAAAAAACTGAGCTGATAGAGTTTCATGACGTGCCCGCAGAGTTACAGCTAGAAATCACTCACATCAGTCAAATCACCAGCATCTTTTTCAAAACTGAATTCGGTGCTGAAAAGATAAACTGTGCTGCCACAGGTAATGTGGTTCAACAACTGCATGTTCATGTGATAGTGCATAGCAGTAAAGACCCTTTGCGGCCCGATGTAGTCTGGGGCAGGTATTTGAAGGCTGGGTTAATAGTAAGTCAGAAGAAAAAGCTTTTATCCCAGCAAGGGAATGTATTTTTAAACTTATCGGTTATATGCAACGAGCTAACTCTCTGAGTCATCCACAGGAAAAGTAAGCCGGAACTCCACTCCCGGCTGCTGATTTACTACATCAATACTGCCAGCCATGGCCTGCGTCATTTGTTGAACTAATGCTAAGCCGATACCGGTGCCGATGGTGTCGCGGGTTGTTTCATTTTCGCTGCGGTAAAACAGTTTAAAAATTGATTTCATTTGTTGTTTTTCGATCCCGGGCCCGTAGTCACGGATACTGAACTGGATAACATTATCGGCTAGTCGCTGACAGCTGATATCAATGGTTTTGTTATCGGCATCAGCTGAAAATTTGAGCGCATTGTCGACCAGGTTAAGGATGATCTGGGTAAACCAGTCAACATCTATGCTCATCGTCCCATCAGCTTTACATTCCAGCTTAAATTGAAAACCGGCGCGCGTAATTTGTGAGGATACTTTTGATTCCAGTAGCGAAACTAACTCCATCACCGTGATCTGGCGTACATTGGCCTGCTGCTCATTTCGTGACATGCGTGCAAGCTGCAGTACATTATTAATCAGGCGGGAAAGGCGCTCGCTCTCATCGAAAATAAAATTGTAATACTCAGGCTTTTTATCTTCTGCCGCCCAGCCTTGCTTGAGCATTTCACCATACATACGAATTGATGTTAGCGGGGTTTTAAGCTCATGACTGACCGCGGAAACAAAGTCCTGTTGCTGCCGCGCCAGCTCGATTTGGCGAGCAGCTAAGCGGTACATCAAGTAGAAACCGACGAGTAAAATCAACATGAGAATGATGGATAACCAGACCACAACCTGGGCTCCAGGGCCCGGGGGCAATTTATTGATATTAAACTGAAGTTCCAGTTCTGCGAAAGGTTCATTTAAACGACTGCGGTAGAGTGCCTGCCCATTGAACTGTGCCGAATCCCTGCTTACACCTAGATACCTATCACCACTACGACCAGGGTAGGCCTCAATATTATCGCCTCGGTAAGATACCAGTAAATTACTGGCAAGGGATAAACCCGTTTGTTGAAATAGCGTATTAATCAGCGCCTGAAGAAAGCTTTGCTGTTCAATCAACAAACCCTGAATGGTGCGCTCACCGTCACGCCAGACCTTGCGAAAAAGCACGAAATGGCCGCTTTCGAGCTGACTAAAAACCAGTGGATCAATCGCGCTTTCAAAAGTGCGCACCTTTAAACCCGGGTAGTACTGCGAGTCACCCCCAATTGCACTTGCAGCTGCACTTGTAGGAACGCTTGCTAGTGACTCAGCTTGCGGCGTATCTTCTTTGGTAGCGGAAATTTCTTCGGCAAGAATCGGCAGACTATTGAATTCTATTCGGGCTTTCTTTTTGGATAATCCAGCATCAAACTGCTGTTTTCGTCTGCTTTCCCGGCCATCAAGTTCATTATCTGCCAGCTCCAGATCATCTGCATCTATGCGAGTAAAAGCATCTTGTTTGTCTTTGTTCGGCACTTTTCTCTCCAACTGGTCAAAAGCAATCTGCGTGTATAGATTGCTCTTATCTACCGACTCTGATCGCTTGGCAAAATTCGGCTTGCGTTGCACAAGCTCTTCTTTTTCAGCTGCCAGCCTTGCAGTGGTGTTTTGTCGATCCGGACTGGAAGAATCCGGCGCTGCAGCCTCAGCCGGTCTCGGCGTATTATCCAGCAAATGATTTTGTGACAAAATCTGGTAGATTTGCGTCTGTAATTCCAGCCTAGCATTTTGTTCATCGCTATCAATGCCGTAACTGCTGAATCTGCTGATGTCTATCGGTACAATTGGGGTCGATAATTCACCCTTTGCATCTAACTGGAAATAACCGATAAGCCCGGGGATTTCTGTGGCTACCGGGTATCTGGCGATGGGTGATAACTGCAGGAAATTAGCATCTGGATCACCCGCCAGATTCAGAAAAGCATAATCGGTAAACGGCCGAGCCTCTTCAGCATTAATCAATTGTGAAAATCGCGTCTCGATGCGCTGACTTAGTTCTTCAGCTAGGCCGCGTTGCTGATGGAAAGATTCCCATTTTAACTGGCTGTAAGTCTGTGCAATTAACAAGGCTGCGGGTATGGCAATCGCCAGAAAAAATACAAATAACCAGCGGCGTACGCGCTTTATATCCATATTTGAATACAAACTACCACTGACCCTACTCATTTAACTATCCTGCCTCACTGCGTGTAAACGATACCCAGCACCACGGACAGTGAGTATAAATTGTGGTTGGGCGGGCTCAAGTTCGAGTTTACGCCGTAGTTTTGCAATATGAATATCGACGGTTCTGGTCTCCAGATCAGCATTACTGGCATAGCCCCAAACCTTATGCAGCAACTCATCCCGACTAACCGGGCGTTCGCTATGCAGCTGCAAATAGCGTAACAAATCGATTTCGCGGCGAGTAAATACAAGGCTTTCGTCTTCTCTTTTCCCGCAGAGATTGAGACAATCTATAGTAACTTTATCATTCAGGTGAATAATATCCGTGCTGTTCTCTGGGGGCCGAGTTCTGCGCAATACAGCCTGTACCCGCAACAGCAACTGAGTGATAGAAAAAGGCTTGGTTACATAGTCATCCGCACCCAAAGACAGCCCTTGAACAACATCTTCATCCATACTCTTGGCGGTGAGCATAATGATTGCTAGGTCGGGATCGGATTGCCGTAGCTGATGACAAATTTCAAAACCATTTACTTCCGGCAACATAACATCAAGCAGCAATAGGTCAAAGCTGCCACTGAGTGCTTTTTCCAAGCCCTCCCGGCCATTAGCCGCTGCTTCTACCTGATAGCCATGGTAAACCAATACATCTACCAGCCCGGTGCGAATGGCGGCTTCATCTTCAACAATTAATACTTTCGAACTGCTGCTCATCACTATACCTGCTAAATACTATACCAACTAAACACTATGAAATAGATATTACCCTGTACTTAGCGCCGGTGTGGGCTTGTTTTGTAAATTTCTTGTAAAAATATTTCTTATTATTTTACCAAAACCTGTCTATTCGCCGGGTATCTGCCTGCCTAGACTATATACACCTACTCAACCACACTGGAGAACAAAAAATGGCATTAATTAATCGTATTAGCAAGCTGTTCCAGGCTGACCTGCACGCGGTATTGGATAATATCGAGCAACCTGAACAATTGCTCAAGCAGGCAATCCGGGAAATGCAGCAAGACCTTTACGCTACTGAGGACACTATCCAACACTTACAGGACTCACAGCAGAAAGTTGAGGCTCGGCTTTCTCAGTTGCAGCAATTAATGGATAAATATCCCGCGGAACTGGATCTTTGTTTTCAATCAGATGAAGAAGACCTGGCCCGTTCTTTGATCAAACGCCAGCTGGAAACCGCCCAACTCTATGATCACCTGGCAACTCAGAATGAGTCGATTCAGCAGCAGATATCCGGGCTGCAAACACGCATGGGCGAAAAGCAGATGCAACTTGAAAGCATGCAGCAAAAAGCCGAGTTGTTAATCACTGAAGCTAGCGTGTTACGGGGCGACCCATTGTCATCCTGGGATAGCCCGGTAACTAGCATCAACACCGATGAAATCGAAATTGCCTTCCTCAATGAAAAACAACGGAGGCAATAAGATGAAAAATACAAATCTTAAATCCGCAACTTTCAATGAAGGTCTGGCTATCGCCTTTAGCACCAGTCTGATCGGCAGCGTTTTGTACTATTTACTTTCAGTGTTTATAGGCGAAAGCCAATTGCTCCGCCTGCTGATCAGTATCGCCAGCTTCGGCTATATCTTGTATTTACTGAACCGCGGACAAACACGACTTGGGCGCGTCAGCGTTATGGGATTGTGGCTCGTGATTAGCACTGCATTATGGTTTTATTCACCACCGGCGGTGTTGTTTTTGCTGGTACATATTTCCATGCTCTGGGTTATTCGGTCCCTGTATTTTTATTCCGGAGCACTCTCGGTACTGGCAGATCTGGGCCTGAATCTGCTGAGTATTGCTGCAGCGTTTTGGGCCGCCGGAACTACCGGTAGCTTGTTTTTAAGCATCTGGTGTTTCTTTTTAATTCAGGCAATGTTCGTTGCTATCCCGAAAAACCTGTGGTCTGAAAAGCGGCAGCAAGCATCAGTAGATGACCACTTCCAGAGCGCCTATCGTAGCGCGCAATCTGCAGTTGTAAAACTATCAAACAGGGCATAAGCCCAAAAGGAGAAATACATGAAAACGAAATTAACCGCACTAATCATTTTAACCATTACCGCCGTCAGTGTAATGGCCTATCCGCATTTTGAGTCGACAATGGCCACACCCTATACCGGGAACCAGTTATCTGACCCTCTCCCTGCAGATTTAGTGATGCATCAGCAGTCAAAAATTGAAGTGGTCTTTGTACTCGATACCACCAGTAGTATGAGTGGCATGATTGAGGCTGCCAAGGAAAAAATCTGGTCTATTGCCAGCACTATGGCATCGGCACAAAATGCACCAGAAATTAAAATGGGTCTGGTCGCCTTTCGTGACCGTGGTGATAGTTATGTTACCAAAATACTGGATTTATCCAGTGATCTAGATAGCATGTATGCCGCGTTGATGGATTACCGCGCCGAAGGTGGTGGTGATGGCCCAGAAAGCGTAAACCAGGCAATTTATGATGCTGTACATAAAATCTCCTGGAGCCAGGACAAGCAAACCTACCGGGTAGTTTTTCTGTTGGGTGATGCACCGCCGCATATGGATTACCTGGATGATGTGCCCTACTCGCAAAGCTTAAAAATCGCACAGCAAAAAGGGATTAAATTTAATGCCATTCAGGCTGGCCAGAGCGCCAACACAACCCACCAGTGGAAGCAGATTGCTAGCCTAGGCGGTGGACTCTATTTTCAGGTTGAACAGGGCGGCAGCGCCATTGCTATCAGCACACCGTTTGATCAACAAATGGCTAAATTATCCAGCAAACTCGATGAGACCAAGTTATATTTCGGCAATAAGGAAGAACAAAAACGCCAGCAATCTAAACTCGCTGCCAGTAGTAAGCTACGGGAAAATTCATCGGCACAGGCACAGGCTAGGCGTGTAGCTTTTAACACTTCAACCAGCGGTAAGCAAAACTTCCTCGGTGAAGGTGAACTGGTAGATGCTGTTATCCGTGGTGAGGTAAGCCTTGAAGCTATTGATACAGATGAACTGCCTGAATCACTGCAACGGCTGAAACCGGCTGCACAAATGCTCGTTATCCAAGAATATGATGAGCGCCGCAAGAAGCTGAAGCAGGATATCCTTAAACTAAGCGAAAAACGCACGGATTATTTGAAGAAAGAAGTCGCCAAGCTTGGTGGTAGCAAGGGATCTTTGGATGATAATATCTATGAGGCCGTGCGTAGCCAGGCTGCAGAAAAAGGGCTGGTTTATGCGGAAGAATCTGCCAGTTATTGATCCTTCACCGGCTGAGCTCATAAACTGAGTGAGAGCCTATAAACAAAAAGCCCGGCAGTTGTCGGGCTTTTTTACGCGTGGGCATAAATGCCCACGCGTGGTTTGTTTATGCGGCGATACTGGCGCGCATTTTTTTCAATGCGTTGGCTTCTAGCTGGCGAATGCGCTCGGCACTAACACCATAATCGTTCGCAAGGGTTTGTAAGGTATCTTTGTGATCACCTAACCAACGCCGGCGAATAATATCTTGGCTGCGTTCGTCTAATTCACTCAAGCCACTGTAGAGCAGAGAATTATTATGCTCTTCCATATTGCTGTGGGTTGCCAGTTCTTCAGGGCTGGCGCTGTGATTTTCCAGAAATGCGGCAGGCGCACTCCAAGCGGTTTCTTCATCAGCACCCGGCGGTAGGTCAAAGCCGATATCCAAGCCACTGAGGCGGGATTCCATTTCGACCACAACTTCAGGTTTAACTCCGAGGTTTTCGGCTACTACTTGAACTTCTTTATAATTCAACCAGCCAAGACGCTTTTTAGAGCGACGCAGATTGAAGAACAATTTCCGTTGCGCTTTAGTAGTGGCAACTTTAACAATACGCCAGTTGCGCAGGATGAATTCATGCATTTCTGCACGGATCCAATGCACGGCAAAGGACACTAGGCGTACGCCACGGTCTGGGTCGAAGCGTTTAACGGCTTTCATCAGGCCAATATTACCTTCCTGGATGAGATCAGCCAATTGCAGACCGTAACCGTTATAACCACGGGCAACATGAACCACAAAACGCAGATGCGCCATGACCATCTGGCGGGCGGCATCAAGGTCCTCGGCTTCAAGGAATGCGCGCGCCAGTTGTTGCTCTTGCTCAACTGTAAGAACAGGGATTTTGTTAACTTGCTGGATATAGGCCTCTAAGGTACCTACACCAGATAATATGGGTAAAGACTTGATCATTAATTCGTTGCTCATTAAGCCTCCGACAGAACCTATCAATGTTAGCATAAGTAAGCGTTTCAGCCAAGGGAAAACCTTTTGAAAACAAGCTATAGCCGATGTTTCAAGAGATTTTAGGCGTCTCACCTACGGGAAGATGTAAGCTGTTCAGACAGTTTACTGCCTAAACACATGTTCCCTCGATGCAATTTTAGATACAAAATTAGGTAAAAAGTTCCCTATTATCGACGATAAAAGAGGGTAAAAAGGAATAAATAAGACCGTGTTTATGTCGGGTTTAGGTTTTGCAAATGTCGTCTTACCGCAAGCGCTGCACCCAGTAAGCCTAGTACGCCGCCCGTTAATAAAACCAGCAGGCTACCGCTAAAGCCCGGTGTAATTAATTCAAATTCGCTCTGGTAACTAAGTAGCAGCCGATCCAGTGGTGAGCGGATCAAAGCCAAAGAGATTGACACAAGAATAACGGCTACCATGCCACCAAACAAACCGTACCAAAATCCGGTATAAAGAAAAGGTCGCCGAATAAATGCTTCGGTGGCACCAACCAGTGACATCACTTCGATTTCTTCCTTACGATTATGAATGTCTAGGCGAATGGTATTGCCAACAACAAAAATCACTGCAAAACCAAAAAGTAGCGCCAATAAACGGCCTATACTTGTCCCCAGATCCATCAAAGCGTGCAGGCGCTCCAACCATTTAAGGTCATACTGGGCGAACTCAACTCCGGGTAATTCCTGCAACCGGATAAGAAGTTTGTCTAACTGTTGTTTGAACTGGGTTTTACTTTCCGCAGCAGTACCCACCGCAGCTTCCAGTAACTGGATTTCCAGCACCCAGGGTAAAGGGTTTTCGGTAAGTGCATCCACAGCAGCAGCAAAGCCCGAATTTTCCCGAAAATCAGTTAATGCATCCTCCGGTGACAAGCTGGTAACTTTGTCTACTTCCGGCCAGTTTTGAATTGCAGCCGCCAGTTGAGTGGCCGCTACGGTATCTGTACCGGAATTAAGAAATACACTGATGCTTGAAAAATCTTCAGTTGCCGGATTAACCTGCTGAATGTTTTTCAAGCCGACCCAGAGACCCAAAGGCAGGGCCAGCGCAATACCAAGTACCACAACCGTCATCATTGTTCCCAATGGGCTGCGCACCAGCGCACCCAGGCTGGAAAAAAAACTGTATCCATGCCGTCGCGCCCAAGCGCGGATCGCCAGTGCTTTCCCGGCGTTCCTTGATCGTCGGCTTGCGCGCCGCTGTTTGCGTGTATTGACCATCAGCCTGAGCGGCTCATTTCCACGCGACTCATGCCGCCATGTTCCAGCACCAGCACACGGCGATTCAATTGCTCGATAAGAGCAATGTCATGACTGGCAATCAATACCGTAGTACCCAATTCATTCAAACGGCAAAACAGGGTCATTAAATCTGCAGAAAGGTCCGGATCTAAATTTCCGGTAGGTTCATCTGCCAGCAATACCGGCGGGTGACTGATAATCGCCCGGGCGATACCCACCCGTTGTTGCTCACCACCAGATAATGCCAGCGGCATAGTCTTTATTTTGCGCAGTAAATCGACTTGATCAAGTGCCGCACTGACGCGTTTTTGAATTTCCTGATAGCGCACACCGGCAATAATTAATGGCAGGGCTACATTATCAAAAACAGTTTTATCGCTGAGTAGTTTATGGTCCTGAAAAATAACTCCGACTTTTCGGCGTAATACCGGCAACTGCCGGCGTGAAACTTTTGCCAGATTACGCCCGTCAAGAAACACCTGACCACCGCTGGGTCTTTCCAGCAGGGCAATTAGTTTTAGCAGCGTACTTTTTCCGGCACCGGAATGACCGGTAAGAAAAGCCATTTCACCGGCTTCAAGATGGAAACTTACATCGCTTAAAGCCATTACGCTACCTGGATACCGCTTGCTCACTCGCTCGAAACGAATCATAGCCTTGTCTGCTTCATGCTATTAGCTGATTAAAGCTGAGAATCGGCAACATAACTGCCAATACAATCATCAGCACAAAGCCCCCGACCAGTAAAATCAATGCCGGTTGCAACAATCCGACCAGGGCTTCGGATAAGGCGGTCAGGTTTTCTTCCTGGGTGTCTGCCGCACGGGAAAGCATGTTATCGAGTTGTCCGGAACTCTCACCGACATCAACCAGGCGTAAAACCAGCGGTGGAAAGGCTTCACTGTTACGCATGGCCCGACCCAGGGGGCTGCCTTCAATCACACTGCGGGTAATCCCGGCAAGTTGCTGGCGCAAAGCATCATTGGGCATTGAGCGCACAGCGACGGGAAGAGCTTCAGCCAGCGGTACAGCACTGGTCACCAGCAAACTGAGTGTGCGGGTAAAACGAGAAGTGTTCACCGAGCGGATAAAGCGCCCTAACAAAGGCAGACGCAGAAAAACACCTTGGATTCGCTGGCGTGCTGCCGGGGTATTCCAAGCGCGATACAGCAAAAACCCCAAGCCCAGTAATGCCAGCAAAAAATAAATCCCATAGTTGTTAAGAAACTCACTAACACCCATCAACATCCGCGTTAGCATCGGTAGCTCATCGCCGCTTTGCACAAATACCGCTGTGACCTTGGGCACGACTACAATCATCATGGCAACAACCACAATGATTGCGACCACAGTAACCACCACGGGGTAAATCAGGGTCATTCCCAGGCGACGGGTAATTGATAAGCGTTGCTCGGCATGATCCGCCAAGCGTTCGAGTACTGCATCTAACTGACCGGAACGCTCGCCGGCATCTACTGAAGATACTAGCCAATTAGGAAACTGGCGTGGAAAGTCCGACATTGATGATGCCAGTGAACGCCCTTCAAGCACTGATGAACGAATAGCTGCAAGCAACTCTTTGGATGCTGGCCTTTCACTTTGTTCGCTAACAGTTGCCAGCGCTTCTTCCAGCGGCAGTGATGCCTGCGTAAGAGTCGCTAACTGGCGTAGAATAAGTACCAGTTCGCTGGCTGGTAAAGACAGTCTGCGGCCTTTGATTTGGCGGTTGTCATCGACAACCGTGGTGACATCAAGTGGGGTTAAGCCTTTATCCCGCAATTGCTGGCGTAATTGGCGGGCAGAATCTGCCTGGGCGATACCCTTTTGGGTTTTCCCCTGTTGGTCGAGTGCCTGCCAGGAATACGCCGACATCAGCTGACCCGGGTCACCCTGACCAGTTCATCCAAACTGATAAGCCCCTCTTCTACTTTGGCCCAGCCATCAGCCACAATTGAGGGCCATTTTTGGCGCGCATGTTCTAACAAAATAACTTCTGAGGCCTGCTGGTGAATTAATTCGCGTAATGAATCATCGACGCCTA
>JAKITM010000075.1 GCA_021648045.1 Lysobacterales bacterium | reverse complement strand
GAATCTGATTATGAACACCCAACTCGGCTGGTCATTGTTCCCCGCTCAAACCGAGTCAATACTGAACAGTGAATGAATCACCTGTTTGCGACCACCGATATGGAGCGCACTTACAGGGTTAATCTCAATGTTATTGGCATTAACGGCAAGCCCGGGGTTCGCAATCTTAAACAAATCCTCACCGAATGGCTACAGTTCCGCTTGCAAACCGTGACTCGGCGACTGGAATACCGTCTCGATCAAGTGGTTGATCGCCTGCATATTCTCGAAGGCTTGCTGATTGCTTATCTGAACATTGATGAAGTTATTCACATTATTCGCACAGAAGATGAACCCAAACAGGTAATGATGCAGCGCTTTGAGCTTACCGGCACACAGGCTGATGCCATCCTAGATTTAAAGCTTCGTTATCTGGCTAAACTGGAAGAATTTAAACTTCAGGGCGAACGCGATGCACTCGATGAAGAACGCCAAAAACTTGAACTAACGCTGAGTTCCAAACAGCGAATGAAAACCCTGATCAAGAAAGAACTGCTGGCTGATGCCGAACGCTATGGCGATGCCCGGCGTTCCCCGATTGTTGCCCGTGATAACGCCCAGGCATTGAATGAAGCTGATTTACTGACCTCAGAACCCGTCACTATTATCCTCTCACAATCCGGCTGGGTGCGGGCTGCCAAGGGTCATGAAATAGACCCTGAAAGCTTGAACTATCGTTCCGGCGATGAATTCCAGCATGCTGCCCGTGGGCGCAGCAACCAACTGGCGGTTTTCCTCGATAGCAGCGGGCGGGCTTATTCCTTATCCGCGCATAACCTACCCTCGGCACGCTCATTAGGTGAACCATTAACCAAACCGTTCTCGCCACCCGAAGGCAGTCGCTTCCTGTCTGTTATTGCTGCTGATCCCACTGATAAAATAGTGCTCGCAAGCAACTATGGCTATGGTTTTGTAACCGCTACCGAGAACCTGTATGGCAAAGTAAAAGCTGGCAAGCGGATACTCGCCCTGCCACCCGGGTCAATCCCCTTGAGTCCTGCATTGGTGAGCGACTATGAGACCGATTTGATCGCTTGTGTAACCAGTGGTGGTCACCTGTTGGTTTATCCCTTATCTGAATTACCGGAACTGGCCAAAGGCAAGGGTAATAAATTGATTAATATTCCACCCAAAATTGTCAAAACAGGTGAGGAATGGGTTGTAGGAATCGCGGTACTGCCTGTAGGTGGTGAAATTCTGGTATGGGCGGGAGCTCGCTACTTGCGTATGAGTGCTAAAGACCTTGAGCACTATACTGCAGAACGGGCTAAACGCGGGCGTAAATTACCGCGCGGTTTCCAGCGGGTAACGGCTATTGAGCTAGCTGAGTAGAAGGCCTGCAATGATTTTAAAACCAAAAAAGCCTGAGTTTATCTCAGGCTTTTTTGGTTCTGTGAGCTTATTACCTTAACGCAATTTGTTGCTGCCTGAACGCTCTACCAGCCACAAGCAACATCAACAATGACAGCATAATCAAGCCCCACTGTCCCAAAGTTGGGACTGAAATTGGAGCGGTGAGTGCTGCTCCTATTACGACTGTCGCAGTGTCAGTTTCAGTAGCTGTTTCATCAGATAAGCCTTCTGCCACATTGATGATTTGCCCATTGGCAATGTCAGACTGCTGAACCACATAAGTACCTATCAGCACACAGGTGTCGCCTACAGCTACACTTGGACATGTGTTGGCATTTGGCGTAATCATGTTGTCAGTAACCAAAACATTGGTTAATGTTGTATCACCTGCGTTAGTCACTATGATGGTAAATGTCAAAGTATCATTAATCGTAACAGTGCTTGACGCATCTTCATCGGCATTGGTAGTTAATGATTTATCGATAGTTAAAGCTGGCGAACCTTCCACAGGAGTAATTAGCACATCATCTGATGGTGGTGTTTCATCCGAATCACCGGTGCCCGTATTGCTAATAGAACCTACAACAATATCAGCGGCAGTTACCATATAAGTGCCGACCAATACACAGGTCGCACCCACAGCTACTGTAGCGCAGCTGTTGGTGGTAGGCGTAATCATAGGATCTGTAACTACCACATTGGTCAATGGTATATTGCCAGTGTTGGTCACCGTTATGGTGAAAGTCAGAGTATCGTTTTCAGTAATGCTGGTACTACCATCTTCATCGGCATTACCAGTCATGGCTTTGACCGTATTCAGCGCCGGTGTGCCAACTACTGGTGTAATCAAAATATCATTGTCAGGCGGTGTTTCATCCGAATCACCGGTACCAGTATTGCTGATGCTGCCAGTGGTGACATCGCCTGCGGTTACTACATAGGTGCCAATCAATACACAGGTCGCACCCACAGCTACTGTAGCGCAGCTGTTGGTGGTAGGCGTAATCATAGGATCTGTAACTACCACATTGGTCAGTGCAATGTTACCAGTATTGGTGACAGTCACTGTATAAGTCAGGGTGTCATTCTCGGTGGTGGTCAATGAGCCATCTTCATCGGCATTGTTGGTCAAGGCTTTGACCGTTGAAAGAGCTGGGACAATGCGACAAACAGGTAAATCTACCACTGGCGAGGTAACTTCATTGGGTTGTCCTGTCCCGCCTACTGTAGCACCGTTGGCTAAAAACTCAGTGACTCCAGCAGATAGGCTGATACCATTTGCACCACCGCTGGCTACAGGTGTACCAGCACCACCACTGATGGAAATAACGCCACCGCCACCACCACCGCCAGGCCCTTCACTTTCATTGCCTATTATCAATTGGTCACCACCTGCACCGCCATTAGCGGTCAAATTAACAGTTGCAGCTGCCGAGGTGGCAGATATGACAATAGTTCCACCTGCACCACCGCCACCAGGGGCATCGTTATTGCCACCATTATCTGCAGTGTTGAATCCAACTTGGCCATCGGCACTGATGGTTCCAGTTCCAGCAAGGTTGTTGGTAATGATGTATATTAAACCACCGCCAATGCCACCTGCTCCAGCGCGGCCATTGTTACCGTCACCAGCACCACCACCACCGCCAAAGAATAATCGACCGATATCATCAAAAGGTAAAGGCCTGCCCCCTAAGCCGCCACGTTCACGGCGTAAATTACCACGCCAAGTACCCGTTCCAGGTGCAACTGTTAACGCATCTTGGTTATTTCTGCCATAAGTATATCCACCACGCCCACCACCTGATGAGGCGGTTGCTGAAGTTAAAGTACCATCAATGTTCCATGCTGTTGTCCATCCTGCAGGTCCATTGTCAGGGTTGCCTTGTCCATTCCAAGCTGTTCCATTATCCCCATTGGCACCTCCGCCTCCACCAGCATTGTGGGAGTTTCCGCCACCACCACCGTTAGCAGGAGCACCACGGCCAAAGCTACCACCATTGCTATTGTATACAGAGTTAAACCCCAAGATGCCTTCACCTTTTTCTGCCCCGCTTACTGCTAACGCATCGCGATATAGTGTGATATCAGTGCCACCTGGCGCACTTAGATTATCAAGTACACCACCCCTAAATCCAGCGACTGAAGCATTAATAGTACCATTAACAGTAAGTGTGTTACCCACATCAATTGCCACTACACCACCACTTGAACCGTTCCAAGCCAAAGTGTCGATTGATCCTCCGGCATCGATGGTTAAATTATCAAATTGGGGCACCCGAATCACTTGGGTCAGCCCAAGATCATAAGAATAAATTAAGCTATTGGTATTGCAAAGCGTGCCATTGTCAGCCACAACAACATCATTGCCAGTTACTGATATGACTTCATAGATTTCGTACCGACCGGCGTTGCCTAAATCAAAAGCACCATAACTACTGGTATCGCTAGTATCCGTAAAACTGGCACCTTGTGCTTGATACAACATAATCAAATCACCGGTTGATAATGCAGCGCTGCTATAAATGCCTGCCACATCATTTAAGTCAGTGATGTCACTTACCGTAAGTGTCACACCACCAACCGTATTAACCGCTGTTAAACCAGTAAAATAATTGACAACTTGGTTGCCCGTCACAGTTAAATTGCCATCTTTTCCTGTAGCCGCAGAGGACTCAGAGGACATCCCTAAAAAGACAAGTAGCGCAAACACGCATATATTCTTCATCATTACATAACCCCAAAATAATGAATTATTATTGGCTGGCAGTATACACCAGTTATTTTCCCATTGCATCAACAGCTTCTAAATTGGCTTTGAATAAGCGTTAAGCCCTTGATAGATAAGCTGATAAAACCCCTTACCTTAGTGCCATTCGGTACCCGAGCGCTATCTCTCTACCCGATAGATCAGGCTCACCATCCGTCCGCTTACTGCATCACGGCGATAGGAATAAAACTGTTTATCGGCATGTGTACACCAGCGGCCGCCGTAAAATCTATTGACACCCAAGCGCTGCAAACGAAGTCTTGCCAAGTGGATTAAATCGGCCTGCCAATGGCCTTTGCGGGTGGCAGTAAAGGCGGAGTTATCGCTAGGATTTACATCGACAAAAGCTGAGTACAACTGTTCTCCGACCTCGTAATTCTTGGCTGAAATAGCAGGCCCGAACCAGGTCAATAACTCTTCAGCAGCTACCCCCATTGCAGCAATTGTATTTTCCAATACTCCCGCTGCCAGCGAACGCCAGCCGCAGTGAATAGCGGCGAAATGCGAACCGTTGGCTGTACACAGCAAAACTGGTAGGCAGTCTGCCGTTAGTACTGCACATACTGTATCCGCCTGATTGCTCCAGCTGGCATCGGCTTGGGGTGTTTTCGGGGAATGTGAAGCGTTCACGACTTCTGCACCGTGCACCTGATCTAACCAATAGGGTTCTGCCGGTAGCGATGCCGACAGCAAACTACGATTCTGCATAACATTTTCTGGAATATCCCCGCTATTAGTTCCTAGATTGAAGCTATCCCAGGGTGTTTTAGAAACACCCCCGAAGCGGGTCGTGGTGAATGCCTGGATACTCTTTGCAACCAGCCAGTTTGGGATAATTCGCTGCATTTACTTATCTGGCAGCAGTTTAAGCAGGCTGATAAGGTCCTCCGGCAACGGGGCTTCAAAAGAGACTTCCTCGCCGCTTTCTGGGTGTTCAAAACTTAATCTGCGAGCATGTAAGGCCTGGCGTGAAAATTGTTGTACTGCTGTGCGGGTTTCCTCGGTTAGACCTGCAGGAATACGCCGCCTGCCGCCATAAATGGTGTCGCCCACCAAGGGATGCTGGATATAGGCCATATGCACACGAATTTGATGGGTGCGGCCGGTTTCCAGCTTCACATCTAATAGAGTGAAGCCCTGATAACGCCGGTTAATCCGGTAATGGGTAATCGCTTCTTTGCCGGTTTCGACCACAGCCATACGCTTGCGGTCTTTCGCATGCCGACCAATGGGCTGATCGACACTGCCACCAGCTACCATTTCGCCGACCGCCAAGGCCAGATACTCACGAGAAACAATACGCGCCTGCAAGGCATCAACCAGCTTTTTATGTGCTTGCAAGCTACGCGCCACCATCATGATTCCGGTGGTTTCTTTGTCCAATCGATGCACAATACCAGCGCGCGGAATACCAGCTAATTCGGGATCATAGTGCAGCAAAGCATTTTGCAATGTGCCACTCCAATTACCAGCACCCGGGTGTACGACCAGACCTGCGGGCTTGTTGATAACTATTACAACCTCATCGGCATAAATAATATCCAGCTCAATGGCTTCGGCGTGAACCTCGCTCACCGGTTCAGCGATGGCTGTCAATATAAAGGTCTCACCACCCAGAAGTTTGCCGCTGGGCTTGACCTTTTTGTCGTTGACTAATAAATTACCACTTTTAAGCCAAGTTTGCAGGCGAGCACGAGAATACTCGGGGAAAAGTTCCACTGCAATTTGGTCAATACGGCGACCACGGGCTTCTAGCGGAGCCTTACACTTTGTTACTTCAGGGGTTACTTCATGGGTCATTTGCAAATAGTTTCCCAGGGTTCATTATATTATTCGGATCAAAGGTATTTTTGATATCGCGCATTAGCTGAATTTCTGTCTCGCTTCGAGAGTACTTCAAGGCTGCCTGTTTTAACAGACCAATGCCATGCTCTGCTGAGACACTGCCAGCATATTTTTCCACTAGTTCATAAACTTCCATACTAACAAGTTTACAGGCCGGTTCGAAATCATCGATTTCCATTGTTTCTGGTTTTAGTACATTCATATGCAGATTACCATCGCCAATATGGCCGAACCAGATGACTTCAAAATCTGGGTATTTTTTAGTTACCAGCAAGTCGAGCTCGCGCATAAATTCCGGGATTAAGGCCACGCGTACCGAAAGATCATTTTTATAGGGTGTATAGGCGGTTATGCTTTCGGATATTCCCTCACGATATTGCCATAGCTCATCCATTTGGGCTCCAGACTGGCTAATAACTCCATCCAATAGCCAGCCGGCTTCAAAGCCCTGCTCAAACACCGCCATCGAGGTATCTTCATCGCTGTCAAATTCACACAATACATAATAAGGCGCTGGAGTTTCTAGTGGTGGTTTTAACTGACGGTGCTTACAGACCTTAGTCAGTGCTTTATCGCTGAAAAACTCAAATGCAGAAAGTTGAAGCCGGCTCTTAGAGTAAGTAAACAACTGCATTACTGCATCCATTGATTCACAGGCCAATAACATGACCGTTTGTTCTGCGGGTGGCTGGCATAAACGCATAGTGGCGGCTAGGATAAAACCCAAAGTGCCTTCACTACCAATAAACAAATGGCGTAAATCATAACCACTGGCATTTTTAATCAGGCCACGGTTTAGCTCCAGCACTTCCCCGCTGCCAGTCACTACGGTTAAACCCTCTACCCAGTTTCGGGTCAGACCATAGCGCAGCACCCGTATTCCTCCCGCATTGGTGGCGATGTTACCGCCAATTTGGGAACTGCCTTCTGCTGCAAAAGAAACCGGGTAAAAAAGCCCCTGTTCTATCGCAAAAGCCTGTAATTGCGCAGTTATCACGCCCGCTTCTACCTGTACCGTGTTTTCCAGAGAATTGAAATCTGATATTCGTCGCATTTTCTCAAATGACACCACCAGTTCGCCATTGCTAGCTACCGCCCCACCTGAAAGCCCGGTTCGACCGCCTGAGGGTACCAGTGGCAGGCACAATTTTCTGGCCAGTTTTACCAGTGCCTGTACATCTTCGATACTACGGGGAAAAACTATCGCCAACGGATCGGGTTGTCGAAAGCGGGTCCAGTCCTGCGCATAAATATGTCGTTTACTGGCATCGGCATGGATTTCCAGATCGGGTAATTCTGCCTGTATCAGCTCAAACTGATTCATCTTGCTCGCGAATTTCATGCTTTATTAACATGGTTCATAATTAATTACCCATAAACTGTCCCTAAAAGACACCTAAATGACATAAAAGTGACAAGCTGGGCTTGCGCAATATCATTAATGGCGTGAAAATGATAACTCGTTTTCAAGATGTGTATCCTATCATGACAAGCCCAGATAATAGCGTCCCCCGGAAAATCCATTCACTAGATAAATCACGGATAAACATCCTTCTACTCGAAGGCTTGCACCCTATCGCCAGGAAAACGCTTGAGTCTCGTGGGTATAGCAACATTACTGAATATACCCATTCACTTACCGGCGATGATCTCGCTGACACTCTTAAAGGTGTGCATTTTATCGGTATTCGTTCGCGCACCCAGCTTACGACTGAAGTCATTCAGGCAGCCGACAAACTGGCAGCTATTGGGTGTTTCTGTATCGGCACCAACCAGGTGGATTTGGGTGCCGCAGAACTCGCCGGTATTCCGGTCTTTAATGCACCTTTTTCCAATACCCGCAGCGTTGCCGAACTGGCCATTGGCGAAATGATAATGATGATGCGCGGTATTCCACAACGAAATGCCGCCGCACACCGCGGGGAATGGTTAAAATCTGCTACCGGATCCACTGAAATACGCGCGAAAACTCTGGGTATTATTGGTTACGGTCATATCGGTTCGCAGCTGGGGGTTTTGGCTGAAGGTCTTGGCATGCAAGTTATTTATTATGATATCGCAGATAAACTACCGATGGGCAATGCCAATCCTGTGGACAACCTAGAGCAGTTGCTTGCTGAGAGTGATGTCGTTACCCTGCATGTACCACAAACCGATGCCACCCATGAAATGTTTGGTGCAGATGAGCTCAATAAAATGCGCAGGGGTAGTTTCTTAATTAACTTGGCCCGTGGAACTGTTGTGCAAATTGACGCCCTGCATGCAGCGATAGAATCAGGCCACCTGGCAGGGGCTTCTCTTGATGTATTCCCGATAGAACCAAAATCTAATTCAGATCGGTTTGTCTCACCGCTCTGTGGCCTGGATAATGTCATACTGACCCCGCATATTGGTGGCAGCACCCTGGAAGCACAACAAAATATCGCCCGTGAAGTTACCGGAAAATTAGTGAAATACAGCGATAACGGCACCAGCTTATCCGCAGTTAATTTCCCTGAAGTTTCCATGCCCGATCAAGCCGGCAATCACCGTATTTTGCATATTCACCAAAATGAACCGGGTGTTTTACAACAAATTAATCAGGTTTTTTCGGATAATAATGTCAATATCTCAGCCCAGTACCTGCAAACCAACGAAAACATAGGCTATGTTGTAATGGATATAGAAGCGGCCGATTTTAATGGTTTGCTGGCTGACCTTAAAGCCATTCCAAGCACAATCCGTTGTCGGATGCTGTATTAATGTAAATGCTATAGCATCCAATACGAAAAATTAGCCACGCTAGTCCCACCTTTAAAAAACAATGTCGTCCCGGCCCACGAGCCGGGATCTCATCAAAACAATGACTCTTCCGAGCTTGATAAATATAGAGCAGCGGACAAAACAGCCAAACAACTGGTATAATCCGCGCCTTTCCCGGCCATTCAATTAAGCTAACCCTATGTTCCGTCTCGGATTCAAAAAATACC
The DNA here is from genome assembly GCA_021648045.1 of Lysobacterales bacterium. Classification (GTDB taxonomy): domain Bacteria; phylum Pseudomonadota; class Gammaproteobacteria; order Xanthomonadales; family SZUA-36; genus SZUA-51. The sequence goes on along the minus strand of JAKITM010000075.1, from coordinate 2,487 downwards.
GCATCAGCGCGCAGAACGATATTCTTTCCGGGCTTACTGTATCACTCGCACTGGTACCCGAAGCGCTGGCATTTGCCTTTGTTGCCGGAGTACAACCGCTGGTTGGTTTATATGCGGCTTTTATGGTGGGCCTTCTGGCAGCCATTTTTGGTGGTCGTCCGGGAATGATTTCCGGTGCAACCGGTGCTATGGCTGTGGTGATGGTATCGCTAGTTGCCCTGCATGGGGTTGAGTATTTGTTTGCAGCCGTAGTGTTAACCGGTCTGTTTCAAGTCACCGCCGGGGTGCTGCGCCTAGGTAAATTCATTCGCATTGTGCCCTACCCGGTTATGCTGGGCTTTGTAAATGGCCTGGCGATCGTCATATTTCTTGCCCAGTTACAACACTTTCAGTTCGATAACGATGGCGTTAGTCAGTGGATGACAGGAACGCCACTGTTGTTGTTTTCCGGCTTGGTGATTCTGACCATGGTGATTATTCACTATTTGCCCAAGTTTACCCGAGTTATACCCTCATCACTGGCAGCCATTGTTGTGGTTTCCCTACTGGTAGTAGGTCTGAATCTGGACACCAAAACGGTTGGTGACCTAGCATCTATCAAGGGCGGTTTTCCACAATTCCACATTCCGGCTGTGCCGTTCAATTGGGATACTCTGAAAATTATTTTCCCCTATGCCATCATCCTCGCTGCTATCGGCCTCATCGAGTCCCTGCTGACACTAACTCTGATTGATGAAGTTACCGATACTGTCGGTAGCAGTAATCGTGAGTGCGTTGGTCAAGGTATTGCCAATACGGCAACGGGTTTATTCGGCGGCATGGGCGGCTGCGCGATGATCGGCCAGAGCATGATTAATATTAATTCCGGTGGACGCACCCGTCTTTCCGGTATTTCTGCAGCATTGTTTTTACTCGCCTTTATTCTGTTTGCCTCAGGCTTGATTGAGCGCATCCCGATGGTCGCGCTGGTGGGTGTTATGTTTATGGTGGTATTGGGCACATTCGAGTGGTCCAGTTTTCGTATCTTTAACAAAATTCCACGCGCCGATGCCTTTGTACTGGTGCTGGTTTCAGCGGTTACGGTCGCTACTGATCTGGCGATTGCAGTTATCGTTGGGGTTATCGTATCAGCGCTGGCATTTGCCTGGCAACACGCCAAACATATTCATGTTAAAACCTACATTAATGAACATGGTTCTAAAGTTTACGAGCTCAACGGGCCGTTGTTTTTTGGTTCGGTAAAAAATTTCCGCGACCTGTTCTCACCTGCCGATGACCCCAAAGATGTGATTATTGAATTCCAGAATTCCAGAGTTACCGACCACTCTGCTATTGAAGCCATAGACTCGCTGGCTGTGCGTTATATCAAGCGCGGCAAAAAGCTTCACCTACGCCACCTGTCACCTGACTGCATACAGTTATTAGATAAAGCCGGCGATCTGATTGAAGTCAACCGCTTGGAAGACCCTCAATACCGTGTGGCAGATGACAAACTGGGCTGAAAACCGTTTCAAGCTCGGCGCAAATACACAACATTTTCTATCAATTGATAGCTAAATATTTTAAAATACGAATAGAACTCATTGTGTTAAACGAATTTATGAAATTAATAAACAAACAACCATCCAGCCCCAGTTTCTGGCAAACATTTTCCGGAAAGACCATTTTTCGAAGTAGTCTGCTATGTGCTGTATTACTACTGTCTGCGCCTACAGTCAGTGCCTTTGAAATTACCGAATGGCGGTTTCAAACATCTTTGTATACCAAGCACTGGGATCCGGATCCGGAGCATGTGAACAACTCTAAAATGCTGAACCTGGAGTTCACCACCGAGAGCAAATGGCTGTATGGCTTCGCCTGGTTTGACAACTCCTTTGGTCAACAAAGTCAGTACCTCTACGCTGGTCGCCAATGGCCGCTGTTTAAAAAAGACTGGGCCTACTTCAAATTAACTGGGGGTTTGTTGCACGGCTACAAAGAACCTTATGAAGACAAAATCCCACTCAACGGTTTAGGTGTAGCACCAGCGATAGTGCCTACCTTTGGGTTAAAATATAAACGCGTATTAATCGAATTTCAGATTCTTGGTGCGGCTGCCGGGGTTATCACCGCCGGTTTTAGCTTTGGTCAGAAATCCCGGCAAACCGCAGAATAAACTAAGGCGCTACCATCTGCATAAGTGTTCCTGTTAGCAACGCTGCATAAGTACCCAAGGCATAGCCGACTACCGCAAGCAACACACCTACGGGTGCTAGTGATGGGTGGAAAGCGGATGCCACAATAGGCGCAGATGCCGCCCCACCCACATTAGCTTGAGAACCCACAGCTAGGAAGAATATCGGGGCTTTAATCAAGCGCGCCACAATTAATAGTAAGCTAGCATGTACTAGCATCCAGATACCACCTACTAGAAACATTGCTGGCGCATTGGCAATCGCGGTTATGTCCATCTTCAGACCAATGGTGGCCACCAAAAGATAGATAAAA
>JAKITM010000074.1 GCA_021648045.1 Lysobacterales bacterium | reverse complement strand
CCTATTATTTAGGGCAAATGCTGAACAGTAACGACCCTAAACAAGTAAAAGCGGCACAGCAAGTGGCGGTTTTTTGGCCTAACCAAGCAGGTCGTGGCGCGCACATTAATGTCAGCGGCATTGCAGTGACAAAAGCGGCTAAAAATAAAGATAACGCGATTAAACTGATTGAGTTCTTGCTTTCAAAAGAGGCTCAAACTTGGTACGCTAAAACCAATAATGAGTACCCGGTGATTGCCACGGCGCCTTGGAGTGAAACATTAAACGCATGGGGAGCTTTTCACAGCGATGTGCTGAACCTCACCCGGCTTGGTGAATTAAATACTAAAGCGATTCGTATTATGGATAGAGCAGGTTGGCGTTAATATTGAAGCGCCTGTTTAAGATTCAATCCAAGACAGTATCGATGCATCTTAACCGCTGGTCGATTCTGGCGATCATCATCGCCCTTCTACTGACCGTACCCTTGTGGGTGCTGGTCAGTTTTGTGTTTGAGCCAACCAATGATAACTGGGCCCACCTATCTAGCACTTTATTGCCCGAATACATCATCAACTCGCTGTGGTTAATGTTGGGCGTGACCCTCGGTGCCCTTTTATTAGGCATTCCTAGTGCATGGGTGGTGAGTCAGTATGAATTTTTTGGGAAATCTGTATTGCACTGGGCGCTGTTGTTGCCTATGGCGATGCCTGCCTACATTATCGCTTACACCTATACGGGTTTGCTTGAATTTGAAGGCCCAGTACAAACCGCACTTAGGAGCGTATTTGAGAGGCAAAGTGTGAATCTTTGGTTTCCTGAAATTCGTTCATTAGGCGGCGCTGTGGTCATGTTTTCATTGGTGTTATACCCCTATGTGTATCTATTGGCGCGCACCTGCTTTGCAAGCCAAAGCCAGAGTATGCTGCACGCCAGCCGCGCACTTGGCGCAGGCCCCTATAAAACCTTTTTTAAAGTGGCACTGCCTATTGCACGCCCCGCCATTATTGCAGGTTTAACCTTGGCGCTAATGGAAACGCTGGCCGATTTTGGAACGGTGCAACATTTTGGCGTACCCACTTTTACCACGGGTATTTACCGCACATGGACAGGGTTTGGCGACACCACCACCACGGCACAACTTTCTATTTTACTGTTGGTGTTTGTCACCGTTTTAATGGTGGTGGAACTGTGGTCACGCAAACAGGCCAAATACTTTACGGGAAACAATCAACCGTTAAACAATCAGCTTCCAGCCTTAATCGGCCGTCGAGCGCTGTTGGCGTTTAGCGTCTGTTTTGTGCCGATTTTATTTGGCTTTGTTGTGCCCGCTTTGCAACTACTCAACTGGTCCATCTATGTGGCTAGTACTGAGCTTAATTCAGATTTTTTTATTCTGGTTTGGAACAGCTTTAGTTTGGCGTTTATTACCGCTTTGATTACTATTAGCCTCGCGTTATTTTTTCTGTATGTAAAACGGATTCAAACCTCGCCCGTTATCGATAACAGTGTTCGTATGGCGGGGTTGGGGTATGCAATTCCTGGAACGGTCATTGCCGTTGCGGTGATAATACCCTTTGCATGGTTTGACAATACACTGGATGGGTGGACCCGCGAGAACTTCGATATTTCAACAGGACTGCTACTTTCAGGAACGCTATTTGCTTTAGTTTTTGCCTACTGCTTCCGATTTTTATCAGTAGCACTGCAAAGCATTGGGTCGGGCTTAGCTCAAATAAAGCCGAGTATGGATGAGTCCGCAAAAATCTTAGGCGCGACCCACGGGACCATCTTAAAGCGTATTCATATCCCACTGCTCGGTAGCAGTTTAGTTACTGCCTTTATTTTGGTATTTGTTGAAGTCTTAAAAGAGTTACCCACCACCTTGATTTTAAGGCCCTTTAACTTCAACACTTTATCAGTGCGCGCCTACGAGATGGCTGCCGATGAGCGCCTTGCAGACGCCGGGCTGCCTGCTTTACTAATTGTTATCACGGGCTTAATTCCCGTGATTATTTTAAGCAAACTGATTGGAAAATCTCATGCGTGAACTCAGGCTTACCCAAATAACCAGCCACCATCAAAACACGCTTATTTTAGATGGCGTTTCTCTGCTTTTAAAAGCCGGCGAGATTGGCTGTTTACTCGGCCCAAGTGGTTGCGGAAAAACCACCTTATTACGAACCATTGCAGGCTTACAAACGCTTACAGAGGGTGAGGTTGCACTGGGCGGACAAGTGGTTTCATCCACGCAAATACACCAGCCCACTGAATTACGGAAAGTGGGTATGGTGTTTCAAGACTATGCTCTGTTTCCGCATATGAATATCGCCGATAACATTCGCTTTGGGATTGAAAACTTTAGTCCAAAGCAGCAACAAGAGCGCATTTGCAGCTTGTTGGAAATGGTAGATTTAGCCGGTAAAGAGAAGCGCTATCCACACCAACTTTCTGGTGGACAACAACAGCGTGTCGCCCTTGCGCGTGCATTGGCGGCCAAGCCGCAAGTGTTATTAATGGATGAGCCGTTTTCAGGATTAGATGTTGAGCTAAGAGAGAGCCTTGCAAGACAAGTACGCTGTATTTTAAAAGCCGAAGGCATTACCGCCTTAATGGTAACTCACAACCAGAACGAAGCCTTTGCTATTGCTGATTCCATTGGGGTAATGAAATCCGGAAAACTGTTACAGTGGGGTACTCCCTACAACCTGTACCATCAACCTAACCACCCTTTTGTGGCGGACTTTATTGGGCAAGGTGTGTTAATCAAGGGCACGGTGTACAGCTGCAATCAGGTGCATACCGAACTCGGTATTTTAAACGCCAACGTATGCAATCTCTTTACTCCCAATGAAGAAGTCTCTGTCTTGGTTCGTCCTGATGACATTATTCACAACGATGATAGTGACTGGGAGCTGGAAGTGGTCAACAGGGTATTTAGAGGCTCACACTTTCTGTTTACCCTAAAGCTTAATAATGACGAACAGGTTTTATGCATGAGCCAATCTCACCACAATCATGCGATAGGCTCTAAAATAGGGGTTAAGCTTGAAATGGATCATGCCGTGGTGTTTCCATTGCAAACCCCTGAATAGAGACTTATTAGTAATCGTCGCATCAACATAGATCAGATCCGCACCGATCTCATATCTGTCGAAATGAAAAAACCGATTAAACCGGGGACGCAACCTTCAGGTGCCGTCCCGGCGATTTCGGTTGTTCAGAGAATAAAATAGCAGACAGTGCTGATAACGAAAGCACCGATCAGATTAAGCACGAAGCCTTCGCGTGCCATCTTGTTGACACTGATCTGCCCGCTGCCGAAAATTATCGCATTTGGGGCTGTAGCCACCGGCAGCATAAAGGCACAGGATGCGCTCAGGGCAGCTGGGATCATCAACAGCTTAGGGTCGATGCCTGTGGCCAGTGCGGTTGCTGCTAGCACCGGCATTAGCAAGCTGGTGGTTGCAGTGTTGCTGGTGACCTCGGTAAGAAAAGTAACCGTAAGGCATAAGCCTAATATAAGAAGGTAGGGCGGTAGGCGTGTTAGGGCTTCCATATTGCCAGCGAGGGTATCAGCCAGGCCACTGCTGACAAAGGCTGCAGCAATCGTTAGGCCGCCGGAAAACAACAACAATACACCCCAGGGTATCTTCTGGGCGGTTTTCCAGTCCAGCAGGCGGTCAGGCTTGCCGTGATGATAATGACCATTGGGAATGACTGCTAGCAGTACAACAGCCAGAAGGGCAACGCTGGCATCATTGGCTCCCGGAAGCTCCAGCCAGGTTCGCCAGCCACCAAAGGGTGCTGTGCGAGTGATCCAAGCAGCAGCCGTTAATCCGAAAATCAGCATTACCCGTTTTTCTTCGGTACGCCAGCGGCCGGGGTCGGGTAATTCAATCTGCTGCTTTAGCTTAATGCCACGGGTCAGCCAAAGGGCTATCAGAGGAATAAATATAATAACAATAGGCAGGCCCCAGCTCATCCACTCGATAAAACTGACTTCTGCTCCAATTTGCTCGTTGTACACTGACATAAAAATAAGATTGGGGGGTGTACCAATTGGAGTTCCGATTCCACCGACGCTGGCACCATAGGCAACACCAAGTAGCAGGGGGATCGCCAGCTGGCGTTCTGCCTTTTCCAAAACCGCAAGGGCGACCGGTAATAACATTAAGGTGGTGGCGGTATTCGATATCCACATACTCAGCACGGCAGCAGCCACCATAAAGCCCAGTACCAATCGGGTTGCACTGGTACCGCCAAACAGGCGCAGCATTTGCAGTGCGATGCGCCGATGGGCGCCACTTTTCGCCATCGCCGCTGAAATCATAAACCCGCCCATCAACAGCAGTATCAGCCAGTGACCGTAAGCTTGAGCTACTTGAGCGGCGCTGATTACGCCAAGTAACGGAAATAGTGTGAGTGGCAGTAATGAGGTAAAGGGAATCGGCACCGGTTCAAAAATCCACCAGACGGCACACCATAGTGTGACCGCCAGGGTGATCGCCTGGGCTGTGGGCCAACCCGTTGAAATCAGGTATATCCCAAGAATTAATACAGCAATAGGTGTGCCATAAAGTAATAAGTTAGTTCTGCTTAGCACTATTTAATTCCGGGCTGTTGATAAGAATGATTTTTATTCAGAGCGATAATATTTCTCCGATGCCTTTAGTTTAAGAAAACATAATAAACAATACTTTAACAATATTTACACTTCTTGCTTGCAATTTTGTACCACAACTTACTATTATAGACCGTTCACCTCAGTAATCTTCCTACAGGGAAAAAATAATGAAGATGCGAAATTATCTAACAATAGCCTTTATGGCACTCTTTCTTACCGCCTGCGGAGGCAGCAGTACCGACCGTGGGGGAGCTCCTGACGGCGGGATTGATAATGGTGGAGGGTCGCCGGTAACCAGCATTCTAACGCCTGTATTTGCCCCGGCAGATGGTAATCTTCCATTCCCGATCAACCTGTTGTTTCTAGGGACTACAGACTTAACCCTGAATATACCTGTAGAGGACCCTACTGATTTTGGCGATCCTGCGGTGGCCCTGAGTAGCCTAGATGGATTCAGTACCGTAGCACCATGGGCGGTTAACTTTGTCGGTCGAGACGGTCGCAGTACAACTATTGATGCAGACTCGGTGGTTTCCGGCAGTTCCGTGCGGGTGTTTGAGGTAACTACAGTTTTGGGGACCATAGCACCTAACGGTATTGTTGCAGAACTAGTACCGGGACAGGAGTTTGTTGCAATAGCTGCCAGCGCCCAAACGATAGCCATTGTGCCAACCCAGCCGCTGAAAGAGCTCACTACCTATATGGTTGTGATGACCACAGGTATTACTGATTCCGATGGCAATGATGCAACCCCTGATCAAACCTACTTCATTACCCAGCGTACAGATCCATTAGTTGACGCGAATGGTGATAGTACCGACCCATTGATAGATAATGCGACTGCGCAGGCGCTGGAGCCTTTGCGTCAGATCACCAACGCCCAGGAAGCAGTAGCTGCTGCCGGTGGCGTCGATCGCGCCAGCATAGTGCTTAGTTATACCATCAGCACCCAAAGCATTTCGCCAGTAACTGCAATCACTCAGTCTACCGTTCAGCCTGCAGCAGCAACAATTGTACCGTCGGGTATGGATACTTCCGCTGTTGGCGGAGCAGGTATTGCTGATATCCATATTGGTGTTATCACCATGCCCTATTATGGCGGCGTTCCCCGCGCAGAAAATCCAACCGCGCCTTTGAACGAATTTTGGCGCGCCGCACCGGGGGCTTACATACCACCGTTTGACGCCTTCGGTCTGGATCCGACATCTACCGCAATTACGGTAGCCAACCCAATTCCAGTCATTCAGGGTATGCAAACTGTACCAGTACTGCTGACAGTTCCAAATACTATACCCAAGCCTGCCGCAGGCTGGCCGGTGGTTGTATTCATGCACGGCGTTACCCGTAATCGTACCGATATGCTGGCAATTGCAGAAACCATGGCATCCCAAGGTTTCGCAGTCATCGCTATCGACCAACCCTTGCACGGTGTAGTGCCGGCGGTAGATCCGCAATTAGCACCATTCTATATTGAGAATACACCCTTTGGAGCGTTTGCCAACGAGCGTACCTTCGATGTGGATTACATTAATAATTTGACTGGCGCGCCAGGCCCTGATGGCATCGCTGACCCATCCGGCACCCATTCGTTCAACCTTACAAGCCTGCTGACATCCCGAGATAATAATCGTCAGGCAACTATTGATTTGTCAGTATTAAGCGCAACCATCTTTGCCGGTATATCCATTGATGGTGATTCCACTCCAGATTTGGATGGTGGTGACATGCACTTTGTGGGTCACAGCTTCGGCGCTATGGTCGGTATTCCGTTTTTGGCAGTTGACCCATTGATCTCTAATGCCGTACTTTCGGTTCCCGGCGGTGGCATTGTCAATTTGTTGTTAGGTTCTGAAGCCTTTGGGCCACGCATCCGCGCAGGTTTGGCGTCCGCAGGACTGGAGCCCGGTACCCCAGGATTTCAGGCCTTCGTAGTAGCAGCGCAAACTATACTTGATGCAGCTGATCCAATTAACTGGGCGGCTGCGAGTGCAGGTGCTAACACTATATTGCTGCATGAGGTTATAGGTGATGCGGTGATTCCTAACAGTGTGCCGGGTGCGCCCTTATCAGGCACTGAGCCATTAATTGCAGCCATGGGATTGATAACTGTTACTGAGACAGTTCAGGATGCAGCCGGGATTCGCGGCGTAGCGCGCTTTATTGCACCAGCAACTCACGGCTCATTGCTTAGTCCAGTAGACTCACCTTCCGCGACCTTTGAAATGCAGCGGCAAATGGCCAGCATGATCTTGTCCGGCGGTACTGCGGTGGGGGTCAATGACCCAACCGTGTTAGTGCCGGAGTAGGGAGTATATTATGCAGAAAATTAACCCAACAAATGAACTCACTACTTGCACCGCAACTGGGGACAGCAAGATGAAAGCAAATAAAACACAATATTTACGCCGGGCAATACTGGCAGGTCTCGCCGCTAGTGTAATGATGACTACATCCGCACAGGCATTCGAATTTAGTAGCAAGAGCGGTAAATGGTGGGGTAGTTTTGATAACTACCTCAGCTATGGTGCTTCAATGCGGGTAGAAGAGCGCGATGACAACAATGTTGCCAAATCGGTTTTCAATCCGTTTATTTCGGCTTTTCCTCCAGCAGCTCAAGAAGCTGCTAGAGGCCGTTATTCTGCAAATGCCGATGATGGCAACCTGAATTATGACAAAGGTGACTTGATTACCCATGTGGTTAAAGTCACTTCCGAGCTGGACATTCACTACGGTGACAATTTCGGTGGTTTCTTCCGAGCTTCATATTTCTATGATTTCGAAAATCAAGGTAATGATAAATTATCTGATATTGCCCAAGAATTCGTCGGCTCACGCCTGCGTATGCTGGACGCCTATGTTTACGCAAACTGGGATATCGGCGACAACCCGGCTACCATTCGTGTTGGTCGTCAGGTGGTTAGTTGGGGTGAAAGCACCTTTATTCAGGGTGGTATCAATGTCATCAACCCGATTGATGTTTCAGCCCTGCGGCTTGCGGGCGCTGAGCTTAAAGAAGCCTTTTTACCAGTCGATATGGTTTGGGGTTCATTCAATCTGTCCGAGAATGTAACGCTTGAAGCATTGTATATGTTCGAGTTTGAACAAACTGACCCTGATCCTGCCGGTGCTTATTTCTCCGGTAACGATGTCGCTACCCCAGGCGGTAATGGCTTGGTACTTGGTTTTGGGCTGTTACCGGATATTCCGGCTACCAATGTTCCTCGCGGACCGGATAATTTTGCTAAAGACAGTGGGCAGTATGGTGTAGCTTTACGCTGGTTTGCGCCTAATCTGCATAATACCGAATTTGGCTTCTATTACCTGAAGTATCACAGTCGTCTGCCCTATGTGTCTGCATTAGCGATTCAGAATACATCAGCTGTTAGTGGTAGTTATGTAGTTGAATACCCGGAAGGTATCGATATGTTTGGTATCAGCTTCAATACCACAATAGGTACATGGGCGCTGCAAGGCGAATGGAGTTACCGTCCGGATCAGCCGCTGCAGATAGACCCGGTTGAAATCATCTTCGGGTATTTGAGCCCGCTGAATCCGCTGATCCCGCAACCTGGTAATCGTTTTTATAGTCAGCTTGGTGATTACCAAGTGGGTGACTACATTAGGGGTTATGAAGAGCTGGGTGTGAACCAGTTACAGTTTACTCTGACTAAAGCTTTTGGCCCGAATAACCCCTTTGGTGCTGATGAATGGGTACTGCTAGGTGAGTTTGGCGCAACATATGTGTCTAATTTACCACCAGAAAGCCAACTGCGATTTGCGGGCGCTGGTACAGATACCGGTGGCGGTGCTGACCAGCTTACCGGCATGTTGCGTAACCCGCTTACAGCAACAAAAGGTTTCGCTACTGACTTTAGTGGCGGTTACCGTTTGATTACCCGGATAGACTATAACAGTGCTTTCGGTACTGCATTTACTCTGTCTCCCAGGGTAGCATTTGCACACGATGTTACCGGCTACGCGCCGGGCCCAGGCGGTAATTTTGTTGAAGGTCGTAAAACTGCAACCTTCGGGATTGCCGCGACTTATTTGAACCAGTGGTCGGCTGATCTCAGCTATACGATGTTATTCGGCGGTGGACAACAAAATGTCCTCTCGGATCGTGACTTCGTTGCTGCAAATATTCGCTACGCATTTTAATTGGAGATCAGAAATATGTTGAATACTAAAAAACTCATAATGATAGCGGGTCTTGGTGTTAGCCTGTTGGCCGGGCAGGTTGTGGCCGAAGGTAAGCCTGATGAAGTTCATCGCTTAAGCGAAGACCTGACACCAGTTGGTGCGGTAAGAGCCGGTAATGATGCAGGTACAATTCCTGCATGGACTGGAGGTATTACCGAGCCACCTGCAGGTTATAAAGTTGGTGATCATCACCCGAATCCTTTTCCAAACGAGAAGCCGCTATTCCGCATCGATGCCAGTAACTATGAACAATATGCTGAACAGTTAGGTGTCGGGCAAATTGCACTGTTAAAGCGTTATCCTGAAACTTACTATATGGATGTATACACCACGCATCGGACAGCTTCATTCCCTGAGCGTATCTATGAAATGACGATTAAAAATGCTGCTACTGGTAAATTAATCAATGATGGCGAAGGTGTTGCTGATGTTGCCGAAGGTTTCCCGTTCCCGTTCCCTGAGAGCGCAAAGGAACTGATGTGGAACCACAAAATGAAATTCAAGGGTACTGCAGTCACTCGCTACAATAATCAGGTAGCACCGACGGCGAAAGGCAAATACTCTGTGGTTGTCTTGCGCGAAGAACTGTTGGGCCTGTACTATCAAGAAGGCATGACTCTTGCCGATATCAACAACATGTTGATATATTTCTATCAAGTGGTTGAATCACCAGCGCGTCTAGCAGGCAATGTTCTACTGGTGCATGAAACCCTGGATCAAATTGCTCAACAGCGCCAGGCTTGGATTTATAATCCCGGTCAACGCCGCGTTCGGCGTGCGCCAAATGTTGCCTATGACAATCCGGGTACTGCCTCTGATGGTTTACGGACTAACGACATGACCGATATGTTTAACGGTGCTATGGATCGCTATGACTGGAAAATTGTGGGTAAAAAAGAAATGTATGTGCCCTACAATTCATATGATGCTCATGCGAAGGGATTATCTTATGATGAACTTGTTATGCCGGGTCACCTAAACCCTGCGTTGATGCGCTATGAACTGCACCGTATGTGGGTGGTGGAAGCCAACCTGAAAGAGGGAATGCGCCATATCAACCCAAAACGCACATTCTATCTGGATGAAGATTCCTATCAGATCCTACTGATAGATCACTACGATAAGCGTGGGGAATTATGGCGGGTCACAGAAGGCCATAGTATTAACTACTATGATTTACCATCATTCTGGACCACGATTGAAACACATATGGACTTGCAATCGGGCCGCTATGTAGCAACAGGACTAGATAACACCAGTCCGATTTATAATTTTGCTGAGGAGTCATCACCGGGTCAGTTTACGCCCTCCTCGTTACGCAAACGCGGACGACGTTAAATACCGCACCACCAAAGGAAGGCCAGTTTACTGGTCTTCCTTTTTCTACTCTCTGCTTTTTTTATACGCGTGGGTTATCAGTATGAGCAAAATTTCTAATTCGTTTTCTCTGGCGGCATGGCTTTTATCACCGCTTCTCATCTTAGGTTTAAGTACAGTCCTTGCCGAAGAACAAGTGTTTGCTGAGCAGCAACCACTAGCGGCGAAGTCTTTATTGCTGGATATTACCGCAGCAGGTGATAGCTGGGTGGCCGTAGGGGAGCGTGGGCATATACTTTTAACAGCAGACGGAAGCAATTGGAAACAGGCCACCAGCGTGCCTACGAAAGCCACACTGACTAGTGTGTTTTCAATACAGGATAAACTCTGGGCAGCGGGTCACGAAGCCACGATATTGAGCAGTTCTGATGGTGGTGCAAGTTGGGAATTGCAATTTCAGGATATGGACGCCGACCCGATCATGGATATCGTCTTTCTCAATAAACAGCAGGGCTTTGCCCTTGGCGCATACGGGCAGTTATTAGTCACCAAAAACGGTGGCCAGCAATGGGACTATCTGGACCTCAATGAAGTCACTATTGAGGCTGAGTTTGCAGCTAATGATGACAGCGAAGATGATGATGAAAATAATTATGCTGCTGCCCTCGAAGACCTTGGTTGCTATGAAACCCTCGAATGCCACTTGAATGCCATGGTGGTGATGTCCAATCAACGCTTAATGATGATTGGTGAGCGTGGCTATGGCTTCCGTAGTCGTGACAACGGTAAACAATGGCAGGCCATTCAATTGCCTTACGAGGGTTCCATGTTTGGGGCTTTGCTGGTGAGTGATGAATGTGTGCTTGCTTTCGGTTTGCGTGGGCATGCTTTCCGTAGCTGTGATTTTGGCTCCAGCTGGGTTGAGGTCGATACCGGCACCCAGTCCTCTTTGTTGGGCGGAGCTCTGGGCCGAGGCACGGTACAGCTTGTTGGTGCCAGTGGGGTTTTGGTTAAGGGTTCGAGAACCAGTCTCAAATTAACGCCTGAAACTTTAGACAGCGGTATTGACTACTCAGCTATTGTATTGGACGGCCACAAGCGTAGCTTGTTGACCAGTACTGAGGGTGTTTTAGTAAATGACCCCCAAGCTAATCAGGCAACTAATCAGGCAGGGGGAAACCAATGATCGATACACCTAAACAAACACTGTTGTATAAGTTTGCATCCGCTATTGTCGGCGCTCGTTATTTTATTATTATCCTGTTTTTTGCACTGACAATCGGTCTGGCATTTGCCATGTCTAACCTCAAAATTGAAACTGGGTTTAAAAAACAACTGCCGTTACAGCATGAATATATGCAAACCTTTCTCAAGTATGAGGCGGATTTTGGTGGTGCCAACAGGGTGTTGGTTGCCTTTGTTGCCCGTG
>JAKITM010000073.1 GCA_021648045.1 Lysobacterales bacterium | reverse complement strand
CAGTAGCAGCTCTCTCAGTAGCGGCTTTCTCAGTAGCGGCTTTCTCAGTAGCGGCTCTCTCAGTAGCGGCTTTCTCAGTAGCGGCTTTCTCAGCAGCAGCCTTCTCAGCAGCAGCTTTCTCAGCAGCAGCCTTCTCAGCAGCGGCTCTCTCAGAAGCAGCTTTTACAGCCTCTGTCCGCGCAAGGATTTCATTACGTATATCTTTGTTATGCTGGGCTAGGGACTGTATTAGCGGGTGGTTTTTAATATCGTCTGGCGCTACCGCCTGCTCAAGTGTTTTCAGACGATTGCTGATTTGTTCAATAACTTTTGTAACGGTTTTAGTGGCCGTCTTTTTGAACTCAATTTCGCCGCTTTGACAGCGATTGAGCAAATTCTCCAATTCGTGGGCAAGCTTGCTCTCGAGTTTTTCTTCATTTCCCCCGGGTACCAGGGCCATGGTTCCGGCAATAGTATGTGCAGCCCGAATGGGTTCGTCACCGGGTATAGTTTGGGATGCACCTGCGAGCCATTTTTTCAGTGTTGCGAGATGCTCAACAACTTCTTCCCGAATCAGGTGCGCCAACTCAGGGTCAATGAACGGCTCAGCAACAGCGAGCAGTTCCTCGTTCAGCCAAGTTTTGAGCTCTTCAGGCAGATATTCTATAAATGTATTTAATTTGTCACCGGTGCCGGCATGGTCGCTGGCAAGTTGGTCTAGCAGTGTGCTGAATTCAGGCAGCAAGCTTGGTTCGATCGTACTACTATCGCCCTGCAGGCGGTCTTTCAAAGCTGGTAGCATGGCACTGGCAACTGCAATGGCTTTCAAAGTGTTGTTATCAGCTTCGCGCTCACCCTCAACTACTTGATTAAGCAGCATTTCAACTTTCCAACTGAACTCGGCTATTTCATCAGCCCCCACCATACGCCCGCTACCTTTAAGGGTGTGGAAACCCCGCCGAAGCTCTGATCTGGCTTCAGTATTGTCGGTATCAGTCAACCACTGTGGTAGCACTGATTCCAAGCTTGCATAAACCTCGTCATATTCTTCCATGAAGATTTCGAGAATATCATCATCGACCAGTGGTTTCGCAACTGGCGCGGGTTTTCTTGTAGGCTCTAGTTTAGGTAGATCTATTACTGTGGTTGTTGCATCAGGGCCGCTTTCAAGCAAATCGAGCCGTTGCAACATTAACTCAAGTAAATTACCAGACTGTGGTTGCTGATCTCTGGCGGCAGCAAGAAACATTTCTAAGGCCGCGAATGCATCCGCAAACAGTTCCTGAATTTCTTCAGGTGGCACTTCTTTGTGTTCGAGCATACCAGCGGTTATGTCTTTTAACCTACGGGTTGCCTTGGTTGCCGGTTGATGGTTGGCTAAATTGAGCGCGCCCACCAGTTGTTCGAAATCCTGATTTATACTGGCATAATTATCCGCAGATAACTCCCCAGAAAGCCAATCAGTTACTTGGTCTTTGATGCTGCCAAGTAAGGTTAAGCACTCGCCCAGCAGTTTGCCGATCATCTGCCAGAGTTCATGCGCTGGCAACTGCGGGGTTGCGGTACTGGCTGCTTGGCTTTCGCGGGCACTACCCAGAGTGCTGACATGCCTGTCCAGTGAGTTCTCAATGCTGATAATATCGCCAGCAATTTGAATCAGGTCTTTATCTGTGGGTGGCTTACCGGCCTCTCTTGCTTTAGCAAGAATTTTGCTGGCTTGTCGCAGGGTATCTGTAGATTGTTGCAAGCCGAGTACGCTCAGCGTATCGGCAAGGCGGGTTGTCAGGGCATCCAGAGAAATTTGACCTTCATCGTCTGCCGTTATGCCTTCTTCCAGTTCAGTCATCCGGGTTTTAATGATTTCAAATTCATCACCGATAGCCGCTGATAGCGATTCGAAAAGCTTACGGTTATGTCCGGAAACGCCACTTCGCATCCGATCCAGTTCATCTGCCGGCATAACCAGCTGTTCCAACTGATAGCTTTCGCGGATTTTGTCAACTTGCGGGTTACCGCTGTTGGCAAGCGCTAGGTAGTAGAGCAGGCTGGTGGTTAAAGCCGCTATTTGTTCATTGTTGCTGTTACCCTGTTTAAGCTCATCCAGACTGTGTGTCAAACGCTGGAACAAACTTTGTAAAGATATATTGTCTTCAACTACTTTGCTTTGCAGGCCGCTAAATACAGCTGTTGCAATCCACCAGAGGCGCTTTTGTTGATAACTTTTAATACCGGCCTGTATTTCAGCAGATCGTTGTACCAGCTCCTCAGTAATCGCTTTATCTTTAGGGTTTTTCTTGTAATTGGCTAAAGCACGGCTAAATTGCTCTTGCCATTTATTGGTTGCAGCTGAGTGGTCAGGTGCTTGTTTCTCTGAATTTGGTATTTCCTGCGGGCCAACAGCGCTTAAGTCTGGGGTAAATAACATACTCTCAGATAACAGCGCTTGATTACTGGCCGCGCGCAAATCATTTAAAGCAGGCAATAACAATAAGGGCATATCGCTGCCCCCGGCTTGTAAGCGATCGAGGTAAGTATCTTCGATTACCAAAGCCTGCATTAACGCAACTAGAGCGCTTTCAGTATCCTCGATTTGGTCATTGCGCAGTGCACTTAGCAGTCCTCGCATTTCATCTGCCAGTAAACTGGCACCCGGACTACGGAGCATTTCCAAGGTTAAATGGAGTTTTTCCAGAGCATTTTCTGCATTTTCAAGTAGGCTCAAATCATTTTCTTCAGCTGCAGCTTCCAGGCCTATCCTGACCTGTCGCAACAGATTGTTGAGCTCTTCTCGTATCCAGCCTATGGCTGCATAAGGATTAGAAACTTCACGCCACATGTCATCTTCCACCAGGCCGCACTGTTACCAGTAGCAGCTCGTTGTTATAGGTCACTGTTTGCATTTGTAGCAAAATAAGTATCAATCTTCTGGTAATTTGAAATCAGATACAGAGTCACGCAATTCGCGCACCAATTCCGCCAGATTACCAACCGATGTAGCGGTTTGCCTACTACCTTCAGATGTTTTGACTGAGATTTCCCGGATACTGGTCATCAGTGTGGCAACTTCCGCTGCAGATTGTGACTGGCGCTGGGCTTCAGTAGCGATTTTTTGAATCACATTAGAAAGGTCTTGTGAGGCATTTTCAATCTGATCCAAGGCGGAGCCGGCATCTTCTGCCAGCTTGGCACCTTGTACCACTTCTGTAGTGGTTGATTCCATGGATTCAACCGCTTCGGAGGTATCTGTTTGAATTGTTTCTACCAGTGTTTCAATCCGGCGGGTCGCGTTAGTTGCGCGTTCCGCCAGTCGTTGAACTTCGTCGGCAACAACCGCAAAGCCGCGTCCGGCGCCGCCCGCAGAGGCCGCCTGAATGGCAGCGTTCAGGGCGAGGATGTTGGTTTGTTCGGCAATGCCGTTAATTAGCTCAACAATATCGCCAATTTCTTGTGAAGACTCACCTAGGCGTTTGATTCGTTTGGAGGTTTCCTGAATCTGGTCACGAATGGTGTCCATGCCCTTGATGGTTTCGCGCACCTTATTGGCGCCTTCGGAGGCGATTTCTACTGAGCGCCGAGACATTTCAGAAGACTCGCGTGAGCGTTTGGCCATTTCGTCAAACGAGGTTGACATATTATTAATAGCCTCGGTTGCCGAACCGATCTGTTTTTCCTGAGCGACACTAGACTCAGCCAGCACATTGGTTGTGGCCCGTGTTTCCTGAGCAGAGTTGGCTACGGTTTTTGCGGTGTCATTAATATCCATAACCAAGTCACGCAAGGATTCAACGGCAAAGTTTACCGAGTCGGCGATGGCGCCGGTAATATCTTCCGTAACGGTAGCCTGTACTGTCAGATCGCCCTCGGCCAGTGAACTCATTTCATCCAGCAGGCTGAAAATAGCCTCCTGGTTGCGTTTGTTTTCTACAGTGTCTTTCTCGGCACGCCGGCGGGTTGCACCGATTTGGCCAATGCCTAACAACACCAGTAAAGCAACAGCTAACATAGAGCCGATAAGGCCGGCGGTGACTGATGGTAGCGTCCGGGTATCACCCAGTGCAGCATAAGTAGTGGAAAGTTCCTTTGCTTGATCGAACATATCCTGAGTATCCAGCAGAATTTCATCAGCGGCACTACGCACCTCGTATAATTCACTGGATGAGGAGAGGATAAGATCAATGTCTGCTTTTGATTCATCAAACAACTGCGAGATTTCACCCAGTAACTCTAATGCCTGGGGGTTTCGTACTGCTGTAATACCTAGCGATTCATCGCTGTTCATCAGGCCGCTGAGCACCAGCTCGAAGAATGCTGCATCGCGACTAAAGTTGTCAGCAGCGGAAACAGCGCCTTCACCACCTTTAAGAATGTCACTTACGCGGCGTAGCATACGATCTGAAAGCACTAGCTGGCGACCGGCAACAAATACTTGAGTTGACGGCGCTCGGGTTTGGGTTAGTAAGCGGGTAACCTGATCAATTTTAGATTGAAGCTGAGGAGTTGAGGCGGCAAAGTTAATCGCAGCATCAGAAAGATCCAGTACCAGGTCGGTACGGTCAAGCACGGTTCCTGTGCTGGTGTTAATTCGACTCCAGGTTAGCTCAAGTTCTGACAATTGCTCGGTTGCAACGGCTGGCGTTGCGGGTAGATCGGTATTATTACCGTTACGCAAGGTTTGCAAGTCAGCATCAATTTGCTCGCGGGCTACTTTAAGCTCATCGAAGGCATCAAGGTTGCCAGTAGCTGCCTCGGCCGCTGATTTAGCCACCTGTTGCGACAATACTTGTGCATTGGTAGTTAGGGCGATGTATTGCGTCTGATGCTGGGTGCTTCTATTCAGTTGCCAGAAATTCCAGACAACGAAGAGAATCACGATAATCAGGGCGCTACCGAACACCAACATTGTGGTATTGCGATCGCCAGATGGGTTGGGATTTAACTTAGCCATTATTTTGACTCCGTGTACAAGTCGATGAAAACGCCGTTAAGTTGCGGCTGGGTTATAGAAAAAGTAATCATTTAATTGAACCTGTGGTAAATTTTGGATTGGCCAAGAGCCTGCGCATATCAAGTACTCCCCAAACTTCATCGCTGGCCATGTATTCGTTACTGACACAGCTAGAAAGTGGGGTTTTTTTATAGGTTTTACTGGTGCTCGAGTTTTTAGTGTTTAAATGCCGCTGACCAAAAATCTCGTCTACAAGCAGGGCAACCGAGTGACCGGTCACATCGGTCAGCAGTAGGCGGCTATGGTTGGCAATGGGTGATCTCACGCCGGTCAAAAACCACATGTAATCGCAGACACTGATTAAATTCCCACGAACATTCGCAAGGCCAAGTAGCCAGGGCTGAGAAAGCGGTACTGGGGTAATACTGGGTATATCGAGGATTTCATTGATTTCATCGATGCCACAGATTAAGCGATAATCTCCCGAGCGAAAGATTACCCCAGACCAGTTTGTGGTCTGTTTTTGTTCTGCGGGCCCGGTTTTTTCAAAATCCAGGCTACGCTGATGGTATTCCATCAGCTTGCGGAACGAATTATTTAATGCACTCCCTTCTTGCATATTTCTTTTTGACCTCCCCAGGTCGTTGTTAAGACTGTTTATTATTTCGTGTGTTCACTCACTGCGTTGAGCAGTTCCTCTTTGGTGAACGGTTTAATCAAGTAACGATCGGAGCCGACTACGCGCCCCCTAGCTTTGTCAAACAGGCCGTCTTTGCTGGTTAGCATTATCACGGGGGTGTGTTTGAATTCTTCGTTGTTTTTGATTATGGCACAAGTTTGATAGCCATCAAGGCGTGGCATCATAATATCGACAAATACCACATCTGGCCTGATTCGTGCGATTTTTGAGAGGGCGTCAAAACCATCTTCTGAGGTTTCAACTTCATAGCCCTCTTTGCGCAACATACTTTCCGCAGAGCGCCGGATAGTATTGCTGTCATCAATAACTAGAACCTTCAGGGCAGCATTCATACAGCCACCTGAGAAATTGGTTCATATGCAATGTTTTGATAAAAACTCAATGGATTTCCTTCTCCATGGAATGCTGGTTCACGGTCCCTATGAGCCGTCCGAATATGTACCTGGCTAAATTATCGTGCTGAGTTATTTGATCCACTCACCAGTAAATAACTTAGCTGGGATGGTGCTTTTCTTCAGACACCAATATACATATAGGCCATAGTTTATAGCTTAAAGCGGTCTGATGACAACACCTGAATTACAATTGGACTTAAAATACTACTTAAATAGACCTGATATCGTGAGATAATTTCAATATTAGCCAGCATTTGCTGGTGCAGGAGTAGCCGGGTATGTCTTTAAAAATTGGCATTGTTATGGATCCAATCGAGCGGATCAAGATTGTCAAAGATTCCAGTTTCGCTATGTTGCTGAGTGCTCAGTCGCGTGGTCACAGCTTGTTTTACATGGAAGTTCCTGGTCTTTATATTACAGATGGGGTAGCTATGGCGCGGATGCAATCACTGCAAGTTGAAGATAATTCCAGCAACTGGTTTCAGCTGGGCGAAGTAGCAAAAACTCCGCTGGCTGAGCTTGATGTAATTTTAATGCGTAAAGACCCGCCTTTCGATATGGATTTTGTTTATTCCACGCTTATTCTGGATCTGGCGGAGAAAGCGGGCGTATTGGTAGTCAATAAACCCCAAAGCCTACGGGATGCTAATGAGAAGCTATTTACAACCTGGTTTCCCCAGTGCTGTGTGCCGATGTTGGTAAGTCGGGATGTGAATGATATTCGTGCCTTCGTTGATGCGCACGGAAAGTCGGTAGTTAAACCACTGGACGGTATGGGTGGTCACTCTATTTTTCAACTAAACCGTGGTGACCCTAATCTGAATGTTATCCTTGAAACCATGTCTGGCGAGCAGGGGGAGTTGATGCAGGTGCAACGCTATATCAAGGAAATCACCGCAGGTGATAAACGCATCTTGATGATTAATGGTAAGCCCATAGATTATGCGCTGGCAAGAATTCCCGGCGCGGATGATTTTCGTGGAAACCTGGCTGCCGGCGGGCGGGGTGTTGGTGTGCCTTTGAGTGATAGAGACCGCTGGATTGCGGCTGAGCTTGGGCCTGAACTTAAAAAACGCGGTATATTATTTGCTGGTATTGATGTAATTGGCGATTACCTAACTGAAGTAAATGTTACCAGCCCAACTTGTATTCGTGAGCTTGATGCCGAATATGGACTGGACATCGCCGCACAGCTATTTGCAGAAATAGAAAATCAACTAGGAAGATCATAAGTAGGTAGATGGACTGATGACAACGGATATTTTTGAGCCGGAAATCCCCTGGCATCATAACCCGATGATGGTGGCGCTGTTAGCCGCGCTTTCAATTCATGCCGTAATTATTCTGGTCGTTGGCTTCCAGATGATTACTGAGAAATTCGCTGACCCGGCGCAGCATCTGGATGTGGTTTTGGTGAATTGGCAGTCAGAAGAAAAGCCTGAAGAGGCAGACTATTTAGCTCAGGCTGACCAACGGGGTGGTGGCACTAATGAGGAAAATTTACGCCCGGCACAGAAGGTAAAGCCCCCGCTGCCCAGTCTGGAGACAGCTGAGGCTGAAATCAGTGCTGAAGCGGGCGCACCAGCGGCCAGCTTTACCGAGCAGGATGTCATCGTCAGTAACACTTCAGAGCAGACGGCCGAGGCACAAGTGGAGCAGGTGGAAAACGAGGCGCTGGATATGCCTACCGCCGAGCAGTTAATGACCCAAATTCAGCAAATGGCGCGTTTGTTGCCGGAGCAAAGTAGGAATGCCGAGTGGCATTCAAAGAATCTACGGCGTAAGTTTGTTTCTGCCAATACGCGTAAATACGAATATGCCAGTTATATGCAAGCCTGGGTCGCCAAGGTTGAAAGAGTCGGCAACTTACATTATCCCGAAGCCGTTAGAAAATTAAAATTGCGCGGAGATTTATTATTGATTGTGGGTATTTATCAGGACGGCAGTGTTGAAAGCATCACCTTGAAACGCTCATCTGGTATGCCGGAGCTGGATGAAGCCGCAATGGAAATAGTCCGGATTGCCGCCCCGTATTCACCATTGCCTGCCAACATCTCCAAAGATGTTGATGTCCTGCATATCACCCGTACCTGGCGATTTTCACCGCGTAGTTGAGACAAATAATGCAGCAGGACTTCACTTGAAAAACACCTTAGAACCCGCATATTAAAGTATATGGATACGAAACAAACAGACACTGACGGCAGCTCACCCGACAGCCCAGAACTACCGCAGCAGCAACGGCAAATGTTGGTCGCTATGCCGAGCATGCTCGACCCGAATTTTATTCGCGGAGTGACGCTACTGTGCAAGTATGATGAGGAAGGTGCGATCGGCATCACGGTCAACCGACCTACTGACATGGTTTTGCTGGAAGTATTCAAGTCGCTGAATATTGATTGCGATATTACCGAAATTTCAGAACAAATCGTTTTCCATGGCGGCCCGGTACACCCGGAGCGGGGCTTTGTTCTGCACAGTCCGGATAAAAAATGGGAATCCTCAATGGCGCTAGGCGATACCATGATGGTAACCACATCCCGGGATGTTCTAGCGGCCATCGCTGCCGGTGACGGCCCGGAAAAATACCTGGTGGCTCTGGGCTATGCAGGTTGGACAGCGGGGCAGTTAGAGCATGAATTGCGTGAGAATGCCTGGCTGACAGTCGACATGGATACCGATATTATTTTCAACCAACCAACCCCCGAGCGCTGGGAAAAAGCCGTTGGTAAACTAGGCATCGACATCGATCAGGTTCATCACGGGGTAGGGCAGGCCTGAACATGGCGGCAGGTATCGTTCTTGGTTTCGACTTTGGCAGCAAACGCATCGGCGTTGCCAGCGGACAAACCATATCGGCCACCGCAAGTTCGCTGTGTGTGTTGCCAAATCAGAAAAACAGTCTTTGGCCAGCAATCGAAAAAATCCTTAATGAATGGCAGCCTGAACAATTAATCGTTGGTTTGCCCTTGGACCTGGACGGCAAGGAAACCCCGGTTTCACAGGCCGCCAGAAAATTCGCCGCGCGCCTGCACGGACGCTTCGGCTTACCGGTTGAGTTTCAGGATGAACGCTTTAGCTCGATGGAAGCAGCCGAGCAGTTTGCATCCTTACGGGCACAGGGTGCAACCCGACAAAAAAACAGCAACTCACTGGATGCCGCAGCAGCCCGCATTATTACCCAGGCTTGGCTTGAGCAACAATCACAGTAACAGCAGAAATCGTATTGGATTTGGATTGTTGTATTAAAAAAGCTCTTGTTATAATCTCGTAACGCATTGTATTAATTCGAAATTATTAATGACTATCCTGAAAGTGGCCGAGTGGTACCGGAAATAAATAGAAAAGAAATAAGAGAGCTTGTACAAGGAAGTTACAGGCTTATATATAAAATCAAATCAAAGGAAAAAGAAATTTTAGTTTTGCTGGTTAAAAACTATCGTCAGAAACTAGAAGGAAATGAAATCGAGACATAGCAGAATAGTTCGACATGACTGGCTAGAGCAATACCGACTCGATTCCAGTTCTGTTGAGCATACCCAACTGTTTGAGTTTTCTAATCCTGCGCTCAATAGTGCTTTTTGATAGTCCCAAGTATTTCGCTAACTGGTTCTGGGTAAAAGATTCATTTTGTTGTAATAGACTGAGCAGTTGTCGATCTTTTGCATTTACCCCGTCATTTACATCGTCATTTTGAATGTCAGGCAGAGCATCCAGTATCATCTGCAAGATAAATTCTATAAAAGGAGCGGAATCTGTTATAGCTGTGCTCTGGCGAATAGCACGGTAATAATTTTGTTGATGCTGATATATCAGGCTTTCCACAGGAAGGTAAGTGAAAATGCTATCCCAATGGGACAAAATCAAACTTTGCCATAAACGCTCCATACGCCCGTTGCCATCAGAAAAGGGGTGGATAAACTCAAATTCATAATGAAAAATACAACTAGAAATTAAAAGTGGGTGCTCACAGTTTTTTAGCCAGGATAACAAATCTGTCATTAATGCCGGTATGCGGTTTGCTTGAGGAGCCATATGCACAACTTCATCACCAGGCACTACACCTACACCGCCTTTAATATTTCCTACCGTTATTATCATATTTAAACAATATTTTATGTATATCTATAGAATATCTTTATTATATTTAATAGAAAATTATTAATTCAACCTGTCATTTAACGATATTAACAATCTCAAAAACCAATTTAAGGAGAACAAGCATGGAAAAAGAAGGCGAAAAAAAAGATGAAATTATCACGTTTGTTGAAGATGCGATCAGCCTTGATGATGTTACAGAAGCACCCGCAAAAATAATTTTCGGCGATAAGGATTCAGAGCTGTTGCCAGTGCCATTGTTCATCACTCTAAAGCACTGAATGCAGCCCACCCCACAGAATGTTGACTCACAACCAGAAACAAACAAAACAATAGAAAAATTTCCAGAAAAACGACCCTTATTTAAAAAAGAAATTGTTCCTTTAAAAGAAGGGGCTGGGTGTGCAATAAACCACCCTGTGGTGCACAATAGTATACTGTGCGCGTATCTTGCCACACACTCTCCAACACTCTTTCTCCCCCCTATTTTGGGTTTTTTCTGCCCTTTTCCACAAGACCACAATCGCTCCATTAATCATAGATTCCGCTCGTGTGGATTTGTGAAAAACTCTTCAATTTGGCAGGTCTGCAGCAATTAATTAGCTACGATTGTATCACGGATGTGTTACACATCGTGTCATGAAAACATCTATCATACACACACGAATTGATGCCAGCCTGAAAGCTGGAGCTGAAGATATTCTTAAAAAAATTGGACTCAGTTCGTCCGAAGCCGTACGTCTTTTTTATCACCAGATCGAACTAAACCAGGGGCTTCCTTTTGATCTGAAAATTCCCAACGCATTGACGACTCAAACTTTGTCCAAAAGTGAGCGCGGAGAAGGTTTGCACGATGCTGAAGATGCAGTTGATTTATTCAATAAACTCGGCATCTAAATGCGCCAAATTGAGTACTCTGGCCAGTTCAAACGAGATATCAAACGCATTAAAAAACGCGGTAAGAATATGGACAAAATTAAGCCGCCAATGCAGTTTCTCATAGAAAATCGAGACTTACCCGCGGTTTTTCTAGACCATCCACTCCATGGGAGCTGGAAAGGTTGCCGTGATCTACACATCGAGCCCGATTGGATTTTAATCTATCGCCTGGTTAAAAATATTGTGCGATTTGAGCGAACAGGATCCCACTCAGATTTGTTTTGCTTGTCGGTTTCCTTGCCGGTGCCGGTGTAGGCGTTTGTCAATATAGTTGTCGCCTAAAGCTTTAATTTATGCCGCCTTGTTTTTCTCAGTTACCGCTAGTTTCTTTACCGGGTTAAGGCAAACATCGCCTACCGGTTCCCAGTTCCTTATATTGCCACTCCAGCGTTCTGGATGCTTCGATTTTGCCAGTTCATATACTCGCTTGCGATTAGCCAATATCTTTATATCCAGCCCCTTGTGACGCTGTTCTGGGGTAACAAAATTTATCGCAC
>JAKITM010000072.1 GCA_021648045.1 Lysobacterales bacterium | reverse complement strand
CAGAAGGCCTAATAACGGTGTGATATCGGCGATGGTGCCAAGGGTATTTAAAAATCGCTGCATCTCGTGTACAACATGGCGGCCGCTTTCTTCTACGGCTTCTTTAAGAATATCGCGTGAACGATGGCGGTTAATTAAAGCTGCTGCCAGAATTTCTCCCAGCGGAGAGCTCTTGCGTAAGGCCGCCAAATGGCTGTAATCGAGGTCATCAGTATTCGCCCATGCCTCGACTTTCCCAGGAATATCTGCAGGTATCACTTTACTGCGGCGTAATGTCCAAAAGCGCTCGAGCACAATGGCAAGTGCCAGCACTGAACAGAGGATAATCGGCGCCATGATCCAACCACCGGCTTTAATAAATTCCAGCACTACTAAAGTACTCCCTATAAATCAACTATAAATCAACTAGATATTAATCTAAACATTGGCCCAAACATTAGCCTAACCATCAGCCACGAATTCTAAACCATCCATGCAGTAATGCATATTACCATTATCGGCAGTCACTAAGGCACTCGCAAGCAGATTAACACTCCTGCGCGGACTGGCGCCAGATCGCGGCACGGTCGCGCCTGGCGTATGTCACTCTGGGGCTGCTACTAGCGACCGAATAATCCAGCCTGATGGCGCCGCAAAGGGCAGTATCCAACACTTGTGTGCCGACCGCCTCATAACGCTCGACAACTGCTGATGAGGGCAGTTTAAAGCGATTACCATGACCGCTTGAGATTAACGCCAATGAAGGCTCCAGCGTAGTTACGAAGTCCTGTCCTGAGGATGACGCAGAGCCATGATGCGGCACTAGTATGACATCGGCGCGTAACTGCGGATACAAACGCAGCAGGCGTTGTTCCACAGTTTTACTGATGTCGCCGGTAAATAACCATTGAAAGTTGCCTGACCTGAATAACAGCACACAGGAACTGTCATTGCCCATATAAGGCAGCTCCGGATTCGGGTGCAGCACTTCTATACTCAGACCGGCGGCTTCAAACAAGGGCATGTTCTGGCCGATGGTACAAGTTGTGGCAGCATCAATTATTGGTCGGTTCAGGTAATAAGCTGCGTTAGGATAGAGCCTACGCAGGCTGTGAAGGCCGCCGGAATGGTCCTGATCACCATGGGAAATTACTACACTAGATAGGGGTTTTCCGCTGGCAGCAATTGCCGGTGCGACAATGGAAGCAATGACA
This sequence comes from Lysobacterales bacterium, assembly GCA_021648045.1. Taxonomy (GTDB): domain Bacteria; phylum Pseudomonadota; class Gammaproteobacteria; order Xanthomonadales; family SZUA-36; genus SZUA-51. The sequence goes on along the minus strand of JAKITM010000072.1, from coordinate 10,378 downwards.
TCCCGCCCCCTAGCATCCCCTGGGCCAGTGTCATACAACAACAAATGCTCCGGCGTCTCGACCAACACCGCCAAACCCTGACCCACATCCAGCATTTCCACTCGATAAATAGACTTACCGAGGCGCTCATAAGGCAGCAGCAACGGTAGCAGGCAAACTAGCGCCAGGCTGTATTTCCAAATGCCACCCGCTGACAACAATAACACTACCGCTACGGTTGCCAGCAACAACAGCACGGCGTGGGGAACGCTAAGCTGAACCGTAATTGCTGGTATCCAGTGATCTAGCCAGCTTAAATACGCGATTAAATGATCTAACAACCAGGCAGCGACAGCCAATAGCATTTGCGCGATTGCCGGCCACAGCCCCGAAAAAAATATCGCCAGCAGGATCAAAGGCACTAACAACACCCCAGTCAACGGGGTGGCCACTAGATTAGCCAACATAGAGGCTACCGGGATGCGCGAAAACAACACCAGCGTCAGCGGTAACAGCCCGATCACTACCACCCATTGCGCACGCAGCATAGAATGCCAGCGGTTTTTTCTGCCTCTGCCACCAAGAAAGAATATCAACCAGGCGACTGCTGAAAACGACAACCAGAAACCCGGATCAATTGCGGACAATGGATCCAGCAACAACACCCCAATCAAAGCCAGTGACCAAGCATGCCAAGGGTTAATTCTATGCCGAAAAAATACGCCCGCACTCAGCACCAGCAGCATAACCAGCGCGCGTTGTGTCGGCAATGACCAGCCTGCAAGGCTGGCATAAATCAGCGCCAGCAGGATTGCGGGTATCAGAATTACTCGTTGCCGACTGATTCTCGCCAACCAGCGAGCACTATTCGCTGGTGCTAACAGCCCACTTAAACCCAGCAATACCCGCCCAAGGGATAAACCGACCAAAGCTACCAAACCGATATGCAAACCTGAAATGGCGAGTAGATGGGCGGTTCCGGTTCGTGCAAACAAGTCTCTGGTTGCCGGATCCAAGCGCGATTTATCGGCAATGCCCAGCGCCCGTATCAGTGCATTCGCTGGCTCTGAATTTCCCATCCCCAGGCTTTCCAGTTGTTCGGAGAGTTGTTGGCGCCAACGCAAGCCGAAAAACCCTTGGGGTTTGCTCTGGCTCTCTGATAGCGACTCGCCGCTGACAACAGTAGCCAGAGCTCCAATATTTTGCCGAAACAACCAGCGTTCATAATCAAAGCCGGTGAAATTTAGCTTGCCTCTGGGTGGTTTGAGTCGTAGTTGTAACTGCCATCGTTCGGCGGCAGCAATCATCGGTGCATTTGCATACCACCGTACCAGTAGATTTTTGGGCAGACCGGGAATTTGCTTATCCAGCTGAAAAAGAAACTTTGCATCAAATCCACTGGCATCACTATCCTTACTCGAATAGCGATTTTTCGACACCCGTATCTCTGGTAGGCTTGTGACCACCCCGGTCAGCATCAGGGTTTGCCCATTGAACGCAGGGTCGAGTTGATCTGCAAGAATACTTCTTGCTAAAAACAGGGTGACCCCGGCAGCGAGTAGAAAACAGACTACTAAACTACGATAAACGAATGTGAATCTGTGATTTTTGGGTAGACAGAAAATAACCCCGGCAAGTAGCAGGCAAACCACTTCGAAACGAAACTCCGGCAACTGCGGCAACTGCACAACCGATAACACCCCAGCGAGATATACCAGAGCCAACGCACCGCTGCTAAACCTGCGGCTTGTAGCATTGTTGTCATTACTCTGTGTTTTCATGCCCCCTGTTCGCCCCCCGCGATTGTGTTTTTTTAGACTGGAACTAAGCGGCCTTGCCGAAGTTCATAAAGCCGATCCATGCGTTTGGCCAAACCCGGGTCATGAGTAACCATCACCAGTGAAGTTTTGTTTTCCTGATTAAGATCCAGCATCAGATCCCAAACCAGAGATGCATTGGTTTCATCCAGATTACCCGTTGGCTCATCGCCCAGTATTATTGCCGGCTGTCCAGCAAGCGCACGGGCAACGGCAGCGCGCTGGCGTTCGCCACCGGAGAGTTCTCCGGGCTTGTGATTCAAGCGCTGGCCTAAACCTACAGCATCAAGCTGGAGTTTTGCAATGTTGGCCGCAGATTCCGCGTTTTCACCGCGAATCAATAAGGGCATGGCCACATTTTCCAGCGCGGTGAATTCGGCTAATAAATGATGAAATTGGTAAATAAAGCCCAGTTTAAGATTGCGCAATTTTTCGCGTTTACTGGCCGATTGCTGCCACAGTGATTGACCCGCAATAATGACTTCACCGGCATTGGGTTTATCCAAGCCACCGAGAATATGTAGCAGCGTGCTTTTGCCAGTGCCTGAGGCGCCAAGAATAGCGATATTTTCTGCCGGGGCTATTTCCAGGCTTACCCCATCCAGTACTTTCAACTCCTCAACGCCCTGACGATAGGATTTAGTAATACCCGTGCAAGATAAAACCGGCTGTATTGTGTTGTCATTCATAACTGAGCGCCTCTGCCGGATGCACCCTGCCCGCTCTCCAAGCCGGGTAAATGGTGGCAAGCACTGAAATAACCAAGGACATACTGGCAAACTTGTATACATCTGGCCACTTTAGATCAGATGGCAACTCACTAATATAATAAATATCAGACGGCAGTAACTCGTAACCGGCCAGTTGTTCTATCCACGGCACCACAGTGCCAACATTCAAGGCCAGCGTTACCCCGCCGATAACCCCGAAGAGTGTACCGATAACACCGATAAGTGTTCCCTGAATTATAAATATGCGCATGATAGTGCCAGAGGAAGTCCCCATAGTTTTAAGAATGGCAATATCGGCCTGTTTATCCGTTACCACCATCACCAGAGTAGAGATTATATTAAAAGCGGCTACCGCCACAATCAGAAAAAGGATGATAAACATGACGGACTTTTCCGTTTTAACCGCACGGAAATAATTCGCATTCTCCTGAGTCCAGTCGCGTACTTGATATAAACCCTGTAGTTCTGAAGCAATATCCTGACCTACTTGCCGGGCTTTGAACATATCATCCAACTGCAAACGAATGCCCCCGGCGGCATCTCCAAGCCGGAATAGCTTGCCGGCATCAGTGAGGTGAATAATCGCCAGTGAGGTGTCGTATTCATGCACCCCAATTTCAAATACTCCTGCCACAGTAAAGCGCCGCATCGGTGGTATAACCCCGACCGGGGTTGCGCGTAACTCTGGTGCATAGACGGTCACCTTATCGCCAACCCTCATCCCCAAGCGCCGAGCTAGACCGCTACCGAGAAACACTCGATATTCGCCAGCCACCAGATCACTTAGCTCGCCTTCGAGCATATGCTCACCAACATCCGAAACCGTCATTTCTAACTGCGGGTCAATACCGCGAACCAAAACACCTTTGACAGCACGGCCTTGGATCATAGTTTCGCGTTCAATAAAAGGTGCCGCACCCACTACATTCGGGTGCTCGCGGGCCATCTCCACCACGCTCTGCCAGTCTTTCAGCTTACCATCCCAGGGTGTAACCACTGCATGGGAAACCATTCCGAGTATGCGTTCCCGAATTTCCTTCTCGAAACCGTTCATGACCGACAGCACGGTAATCAGAGCGGTCACGCCAAGCGCAATACCCAGCATTGAAATCAGGGATATGAATGAAATGAAGTGATTTTGTCGTTTGGCGCGTAAGTAACGCAGGCCAACAAATAATGATAAGGGCTGATACATTGCGGAATTAGACCTCTAAATAGGTAGTTTGTCGAGTAATTCGCGAAGTTTTTCTGGTAATGGCGCTGTAATCGGCAACATTTCCCCGCTGGACAATGGAATATCCAGTCGTTGGGCATGCAGAAACAAGTTTTTCAAACCCAAAATTCGCAGCTCTTTATTAAAGGACTTATCCCCGTATTTGCTATCCCCGGCTAACGGATGACCGAGTGCCTGGGCATGCACACGGATTTGGTGGGTGCGCCCGGTGGTGATTTGCACCTCAACATAATCGGCCTGTTGATAGCTTTGCAGGCGGGTAAAAATGGAATGCGCCTGTTTTCCTGATGTATGATCCACTATCACCACACGCTCACCACCGCGGCCACTAGCTTTAATCAAAGGTAAATCCACCTCGGTACATTGCTCAGATAAACGCCCTTGAAGTAAGGCCAAGTACGATTTATGCATTCCGCCGTGTTTTAATAAATCATGTATTCGTTTCAGACTTTCCCGACTACGCGCTAACACTAGGCAACCCGAGGTCTCACGGTCAAGCCGATGGGCCAGGTCTAGCTCTGGTTCAGAAAACGCCAATCGGGCAGCATCAATAAGGCCCCAGCTTAATCCGCTACCGCCATGTACGGCCAAACCAGCGGGTTTATTCAACACCAACAAGTCTTTGTCATTAAATAACACCGCTTCCCTAAGCTGCTGTACTACCGAATCAGGCGGCACGGCCAGAGACTTATCTGTGAGGTAAGCCGGTGGAATCCGCACTCGGTCGCCGCTGAGCAATTTCTGTGTAGGCTTAGCCCGCTTGCTATTGACCCTAACCTGCCCAGTGCGGATCAGACGATACAAGGCCGACCGTGGCAGGCCTTTCATTTCCCGCAGTAAAAAATTATCCAGCCGTTGACCTTCTCGGTTTTCTGATACTTCAACTGTACGACTATCTTGTTGCATAAAAAGCCTCTAATTCAAACTTGTGTAAGCTATATTTTGCCGGTAACTCTCAATAACTTCTTTTGGAAGTTCGCCTAAGCTATTGAATTTATGAAAGCAAGCCATTATAATTCAGCAGTTCGACAGAAAGTATCAATTTATTCTCTTGTTATTACTCTTGAACAAACAGTTTTATTTGCATTGTCTGCCCTCTGCGCAAAATTTATTTTAGCAGCAGTAGCCTCAGTACCGTGCAATATATCAAGTATTTAAGTTGCGGAATACAACCGCCAAAATACTGCCAGCCGAGACCGCCTTTATAATTAAAAAACCGCGGTTAGTTTCCGGCAACAGGTGCACAATTCAATGATATTGATGTTATTGACGCGCCAGAAAATTAATACAGGTGGTCTAAAAATCCCACCTGCCGGTGAAACCGAATAAATAACGGTTTCACATTAAATGAAAACTAATAGCGGTGTTCCTGGAGCGGCAAGTCGATTTCAGGGAAATAATTTAATCCCAGCGCCAGCACTATCGGTCGCTGTAAATTAGTAGAGTATCGAAACAATAGACTGTTGAGGGATTTGCCTCCGGCATTGTTTAAAATGATATTTTATTCAGGTAAAACAGCATAATAGCTAGGTTTTATCTGGTGTTCTGCTCCGGGAAAACCCGAGGAACACGCTAAAATGAAACGCATGTTAATTAATGCTACACAGCCAGAAGAGCTGCGCGTAGCAATTGCAAATGGTCAGCACTTGCTCGACCTTGATATCGAAGTCCCCTCTGCCGATCAAAAGAAAGGCAATATTTACAAAGCCAAAATCACCCGCGTAGAAGCCAGCCTTGAAGCCTGCTTTGTGGACTTTGGTTCAGACCGCCACGGCTTCTTGCCGATGAAGGAAATCAACCCTTCCTGTTACAAGGACTCCGCCAACAAAACCGACGGCCGACCCAAGATTCGGGAAGTCGTCAGCGAAGGCCAGGAAATCATCGTCCAAGTCACTAAAGAAGAGCGCGATCACAAGGGCGCTGCGCTAACCACCAATATTTCCTTGGCAGGCCGGTATATGGTATTAATGCCAACCAATGGTCGCGCCGGTGGTGTATCTCGCCGAATTGAGGGTGAAGAGCGCCAACAAATTAAAGAACAGCTGAAACAACTGGAAGTCCCGAAAACTATGGGGCTTATCGTACGCACTGCCTGTGTAGGGCGTGATCTTGAAGAGCTACAGTGGGATCTCGATTACTTGTTACACCTATGGTCAGCCATAGAAAAAGCCGCAGAGACCCGTAAAGCTCCCTTCCTGATCTATCAGGAAAGCAACCTTATTATCCGCGCGCTACGCGACTATTTACGCAACGATATCGGTGAAATCCTGATCGACAGCGAGTCTACTTTCAATGAAGCGCGCGAATTTATGCAGCAAGTTATGCCGCACAACATTCGCAAACTTAAGTTATACACTGATAGAACACCATTATTTAATCGCTACCAAATTGAAAGCCAAATTGAATCAGCTTTCTCTCGCCAAGTACACCTGCCCTCAGGTGGTTCAATCGTGATTGACAATACCGAAGCGCTAATCGCTATTGACATCAACTCTGCCCGCTCTACAAAAGGAGCCGGGATTGAAGAAACCGCTTATCACACCAACTTGGAATCTGCCGATGAAATAGCTCGTCAATTCCGTCTGCGTGACATGGGTGGACTGGTGGTCATCGACTTTATTGATATGACCAACCGCCGTCACCAAAAAGATGTAGAAGACCGCTTGCGTAGCGCGGTAAAAATGGATAAGGCAAGAATTCAAGTGGGCCGGATTTCCCGCTTCGGACTATTGGAAATGTCACGCCAACGCTTACGGCCTTCACTGGGCGAGTCCAGTAAAGAAACCTGCCCTCGTTGCGACGGCCAAGGCCGTATTCGCAGCGTGGAATCACTGTCGCTATCTATCCTCAGGCTTATGGAAGAAGAGTCTATGAAGGACTTCAGCGGTCAGATCATTGCTGAAGTACCCACAAGTGTTGCCAACTTCCTGCTCAACGAAAAACGCGATGCGGTACGTATACTGGAGCAGCGCAGTAAAATTTCGATTCTCATTCTGGCCAATAATCAGATGAAGCACCCGAAATTTGAAATTCGTCGGATCCGCAAAGATGAAGTATCTGATGATGCCAGCTTTGAACAAACCACCGAAACCAAGGTAGATGTTATTGCCAACCAGGTTACCCAGGCAAACATCACCTTGGATAAACCCGTAGTATCGCGTATCTCACCACAACGCGCCCCTGCTCGCCCAGCTGCAGCAACTGCAGCAGAGACCAAGAACCCCGGTCTGTTTGCCCGTGTGTTCAGTTTCCTTAGTGGTAGTGCAGAAGAAGATACGCAAACACCCGATAACCGCAACAAAAAAACCGCTAAAAAACGCAGCAAGAAAACCACGCGTCGTAGTAGCTCGCAATCCAATCAGTCACGCAACCGCAGACAGCCGCAACAGCAGAATCAACAGCAGGCTACAGATGGCGGTAGTCAACAGCAGAGAAAGAAAGTTAGTAAAAAGGCCAGCAAAAAGAAAACCACGCGTAGACGCGGTGGTCGCAATCAGAATCAAAACAGAAATCAAAACCAGAACCCGAACCAAAATCAGCAACAGAAGCAACAACAACCCGTTGCTAAAGAACAAAACCAGCAGCCGAACACACCTGCCGGTAATGTAAAAACGAACGAAGTAAAAGTAGTTGAAGTCGATGGCAATACTCACCCTGCTATAGATGGCAATACACAACAGCCGACTACAGATGCGCCGCGCAGGCAACCGCGTCGTCGCCGCTCGCCCTACAAAACATCCGGTAAAGGAAATAATCGGGCGCCCGCAAAACCGACTGAAAACAATACCGAGACAACAACTGCAGACAAAAGCTCAGGTGTTACGCCAAGTCCGAGCCCGAGCCAAAATCAGGGCCAAAGCAAAGCCGTAAATACACCGGTAAAAACCGAGAAAACCACGGTTCAACCCGTTGTTGAATCTAAGCCAAGCATGTCGGTAAAAACCGAAAAACCAGCTGTCGATAAAGCTTCAGGCACTGAAACCAGCAACGAAAAACCTGCAGTAAAAACCAGCAGTGCTGTAGAAAAACCCGTTGCTAAAACTACGCGCAGTAGAAAGCCGGCAGATAAAAAGCCCGCGACAGCTAGTGAAACCAAGCCGTCAAAGAAAGCTGACACAGCAGTACCAGGTACAGAGAAAGTTAGTAAAGTATCGGAAAAGACAGCTGACAAGCCAAGTAAAGCTGCAGTTACTAAAAAAGCTGATACTAAAAAACCAGCAGCTAAAAAACCCAGCGCCTCAAGCGGCCTGGAAAACGCACCATCCGCTGCGGCCGAGCCACCACCGGGTCTGTTTAAGCTAAAAAGCCGTGCTGATGGAAAGATTAAGGTCGAGCCGTTGAAGAAAAACCCGCTGCAGGCTTCGATTGATGCCTCAAGGACAAAATCTGATTAAGTAGAATACTTTAGCCGGGGTCAGCATATTCATACTGCCCCGGCTATTTTATTTAGTGATTTTCAACCTCAATAATACCGTAACGTAAAGCCAGCTTCATCAGTTCAACTTCCTTGTGGACATTTAGTTTGTCATACACACGATACTTATAAGTTGCTACCGTTTTCGGGCTTAACTTCATAGTCTCAGCGATTTGCGGCGCGCCCATTCCCTGCATAAGCATCAAGGCAACCTCTATTTCCCGTGAGGTTAAATTATCAAACGGCGATTTACTAGCTCCAGGTAATAACGACAGCGCTAGTCTCTGGGCAATATCACCACCAATATAGCGTTTACCACAAGCAACTGAGTGAATCGCTTCTAGCAGCTCTGATGCTTCACAACCCTTGGTTAGATAACCCGTTGCACCAGCATCCAACAATTTGGATGGATATGGCGATTCAGTATGCACAGTGAGAATAATAATCCGCGCATCTGGACTAGCCTGGCGTAAGCGTTTAGTCACTTCAAAGCCAGACAAGCCCGGCATAGAAATATCCAGCAACACAACATCCGGCTTCAGGTCGCGATTTTTAATAATGGCCTCTTCGCCATCACCCGCCTCGCCAACAACCTCTATACCAGAGTCACCACTGATGATATGGCGTAAACCAGTTCTCACTAAATCGTGATCATCTACAATCAATAATGTAATCATCCTATATCCTCTCCTCGGTTTCCGAGCAACCTCACCGGCCCCTCTTACTAACCATACTGCGCCGTATTGAAGCCATCTGTAAGCACAAATTTACGATGCCTCATGTAGGAAATTTACCATACTTACAGTAGTAAAAATATATTTCACTAAATAACTAGTCAAAATAGCAGATATTAGTTAAAATTCGCACCCTGAACCGTACCGAGCAAATAATCGGTAATTCACCCAATAAGGAGAGGTGGCAGAGCGGTTGAATGCACTGGTCTTGAAAACCAGCATAGGTTAATAGCCTATCGAGGGTTCGAATCCCTCCTTCTCCGCCAATAAACAAGCCTCGCATCCGCGAGGCTTTTTTATTGACAAAGTGAGGGATGAGAATCCTCGGGTAACGCAAAGCGTTACTGGGTTCGACAAAAATCATATCTCTGCTAGACTACGGACAATGCTATCCGCATTTCCGTAAAGACGTCTTTTGGTCGCCGAGCAAAGCGAAAGCGCCCAAAGGGCTCTAAAACACCGTAGACCGCCTTGCTACTACTGCAAGCTACCTGACTTGGCACTTCGGCTTGGCAGTATTTGGGTATTTAAGCAAACCCTGACTTTCTGGAATTAGCCCTGCACCTCTTGCCAGTGCCTATCCACGCCTATGCAACTATCTGTTAATATCTACCTCTACAATCATTTGTTACAAAACCAGGATCTTTAATGACTACAGCAAAAATCATTTATACCAAAACCGATGAAGCACCTGCATTGGCTACGCGTTCGTTATTACCCATTATTCGTGTATTTGCCAAAGCTGCGGGGATTGAAGTTGTATCCAGTGATATATCGCTGGCTGGACGAATACTGGCCAAGTTCCCGGATTATTTGAACCCTGACCAGCAAGTTAATGATGCCCTGGCTGAGCTTGGCGAGCTGGTATTGAAGCCCGAGGCAAATATAATCAAACTGCCAAACATCAGTGCCTCTGTACCGCAACTCAAAATGGCAATTAAGGAGCTTCAACAAAGTGGTTTTCAACTACCTGACTACCCTGAAGACCCTAAAACCGAGGAAGAAATAAAAATACGAGCGCAGTATGACAAGATCAAAGGCAGCGCAGTTAACCCGGTTTTGCGCGAAGGCAATTCAGACCGTCGGGCTCCTTTGGCAGTTAAAAACTATGTTCGTAAAAACCCGCACTCTATGGGCGCATGGTCGGCTGACTCTAAAACTCATGTTGCCAGTATGGAGAGCGCTGATTTTTTCGCAACAGAGCAATCCCGCTGCGTGAATAGCGCCACTAATGTTCGCATTGAACTAACTGACGATGAAGGTAATACGCAGATATTAAAATCATCCATTGCGGTGCTTGAAGGCGAAATCATTGATGCATCGGCTCTCAGCAAGAACGAATTGAGAAAGTTTATCGCTGCTCAAATCACCCGCGCCAAAGAAGACAATGTGTTGTTCTCCCTACACCTGAAAGCCACCATGATGAAGGTCTCAGACCCGATTATTTTTGGACACTTTGTTGAAGTTTA
>JAKITM010000071.1 GCA_021648045.1 Lysobacterales bacterium | reverse complement strand
CCACCAAAGAAAGCGCCTATATCAATCTTGCGGCCGATATTCTCGGAGCCGGCAAAAACTCGCCGCTCTATCAAGAGTTGGTTTATAAAGCTCAAATTGCCAGTTCAGCATCTGCACACCTGCAAGCACATACTCTGGCAGGAATGCTCAGAATTACAGTAATGCTTAAGCCTGGCGCTGATGAAGCCAAGGCCAATGCTATTATTGATAAGGTGCTGGCCGACTTTCTGGAAAATGGACCAACTACAGACCAGTTGGAGCGAGCGCAAATGCGAATCCATGCCCGAACCATTCGCGGTTTGGAGCAAATTGGCGGTTTCGGCGGTAAAGCAACCGCGCTTGCCCGTGGTGAGTTGTATGCCGATGATCCGGGTTTCTACAAGACCCGGCTCGCCTGGATAGCCAATGCCAACACTACAAATATCAAAACCGTAGCTAATAAATGGTTCACCACCGGCGCTTATAACTTAACGGTAAGGCCCTTTGCTGAATACACGACAACTGCGAGTAGCGTTGACAGATCAACGGGACTTCCAGAGGTTGGTAAACTGCCCGAGGTTAACTTTCCGGAAATTCAACGCGCCACTCTTAAAAACGGAATTAATGTGATTCTGGCAGAACGCCACGCGGTTCCAGTAATCAATATCGCCTTACAATTTAATGCCGGCTATGCAGCAGATTCCACTGGCGCAAAACTTGGTACTTCCAGTTTCGCGATGTCGATGCTGGATGAAGGTACTAAAACCCGCAGCGCACTGGATATATCTATTCAGAAAGAACGCTTGGGAGCCAATATCAGTAGCAGCAGCTCGTTAGACACATCAAATATCCAGCTAAATACCCTGACTGAGAACCTCCGCCCTGCGCTAAAACTTATGGCCGATATAGCTTTAAACCCGGTGTTTGATAAACAAGAAATTGAACGCCTGCGCGGAAGCTGGATTGCCGGAATCCAACAGGAAAAAGTGCAACCAATACAAACCGCTTTACGCATGTTGCCCCCACTGCTCTACGGCAGCGACCACGCCTATGGCATACCCTTCACTGGTTCTGGCACCGAAGCTAGTATTGCCGACTTGAACCAAGCTGACCTGATCGCTTTCCATAACAACTGGATTCGCCCTGATAATGTAAGCATATTTGTCGCCGGTGACACCACCATGCAAGAAATACTGCCATTACTGGAAAAGGAATTTGGCAAATGGAAAGCATCTAAAACCGATATCCCCAAGAAGCAAATCAATACCGTAGCACTACCAAAACAAGGCCGGATAATAATTGTCGATAAACCCGATGCGCCACAGTCACTAATTCTTGCAGGCTCCTTAGCACCCTCTACCAGAGCAGATAACAACCTGGCTATCGGCTCCATGAACGACATCATCGGTGGTAATTTTAATGCGCGGGTGAATATGAATTTGCGCGAAGACAAACACTGGGCCTATGGCGCATATACATTTATGCAAGACGCTGAGGGTCAGCGCCCGTTTATGGTTTATGCGCCGGTACAAACCGATAAAACTGCTGCCTCTATAAAAGAGCTGGTAAAGGAGCTGGTCAACTATATTGGTGATAAACCAGCCACTGCAGATGAGCTAAGAAAAACAGTCCAGAATAATGTGAATAGTCTACCAGGGCAGTTCGAGTCTACCTCTGCGGTGCTGGCATCAATGCTTAGCAATGCCCGCTTTGATAGGCCCGATAACTATGTATCCTCACTGACAGGCAGTTACCGTGAGCTTAAACTTGAAAGTATTCAGGGAGCAGCCGAGGAAGTCATTCATCCAGATCAACTAACCTGGTTGATAGTTGGCGACCGCACAGAAATTGAGAAACAATTAAGCGAGGCGGATCTTAATCTGGGGGAAATAACCGTAATGGATGCGGATGGTAATACTGTCGACTAGATAAATTTACCGAACGGGGCTGCGGCCCCGTTTTTTGTATGAGTCTGCCACATATTGCACTGAGTGCTTGAATCTACCTATGCATAGGTTTATCGTTGGTGTATGTCCCGTACCAATATCAATATAGACGACAAAGCCTGCGCAGCAGTGATGCGACGGTATCAGTTTTCTACTAAACGAGAAGCGGTCAATTTTGCCCTGCAAGCTCTGGCCACAGAACCTGTTAGCTTGGAGGAGGCACGCAAGCTGCGTGGATCTGGCTGGGATGGTGATTTTAATGAGATTCGAACCAACCGACTAATAGTAAGCAACTGATTAGTATGCGCATTTCAGGCTCTCTAGGTGATGCTTATCTCTGCTTGAAGTTAGCCACGCTTATATGACCAACATCAAGTGCTGCTATGGAGGGGCTGTTTTTATGGCTCGATTGAGAGGGATACTAAGCGGAAAGTGTAAATTACAGCGTCTAATTGCCGAAACTAATTTAAACGACTAAACTAATGCAGTAATAAAACTTATTCAGGCCATTGAGGTCGTATTAGTACAATAATTATTATTGAAGCAGTTTTCAACAGGAGAATCTCATGAGATCCAGTACATTTTCACTTATTCTTGTCAGTCTGGCTGTTGCCGGACTGCTTAGCTCTCCGGTATGGGCAAAAGATGACTTACCGGCGATCAATGCTGATGGTATGGAGTTGGTAAAACACACCAAAATGACCACGATTTATAAAGACCCCGGTGCGGACCTTGGTGGTTATACCAGCTTTATTCTTGAAGATGCCAGTGTGGCCTTCAAAAAGAACTGGAGACGGGAGCAAAACAGAGAGTCCCTAGACCTAGCCGGCAAAGCAAATGAGAATGATATGCAGCGCATCAGAGATAAAATCTCCACTTCTTTTAGAGAGGTCTTCGTGAAAGAATTGACGGCGGGTGGTTACCAACTGGCTGAGCAACCAGGCGAAAGTGTGTTAATTATTAGACCGGCAATTGTTAATTTGGATGTTATTGCGCCTGATCTCAAAACAGCTTCACGCAACCGAACTTATTCGGAATCCGCAGGCGAAATGACACTGAACCTTGAGTTGATTGACTCGTTGACAAACGATAAAGTGGTTATTGTAAGAGATCGTAAGCGGGATTTAGGCTACGGTTATGTGCAATGGCGAAACAGTGTTACCAATAAGTCTGATGCAAAACGAATGATGAAGACCTGGGCGGAATCCTTAAGGGAAGCGCTGGATGATGCCAGAGATGCCGTTCGTCAATAAGTTTGCAAGCCGGATTTACTAAAGGTCACAAATATGAAGTCGATAAAATCAGTACTTATTCTCTTTGCTTTAATGATGGTGGTTTCTACTGGCTGGGCAAAAAAGAATCTACCGGCGGTGAATGCTGACGGTATGGAGTTAGTGAAAAACACCCGCTTAACGACTGTGTACGCAGACCCGGGTGTAGATCTCAGCGCTTATACCGAAATCATGCTGGCAGATGTCAGTGTTGCTTTCCGGAAAAACTGGAAGCGTGATCAGAATAGCATCTCCCGGGGTCGCGCTATTAAAGTTAAAGACAGCGACATGGAACTGATTAAAGAGCGCTTGGCTACAGATTTTAGAGCTATATTTATGATTGATTTGCGCGCCGGTGGTTATCAGTTTGTTGATAGCCCGGGTGAGTCAGTATTAATCATTAAACCAACGATTGTCGATTTGGATGTGATTACACCTGATATTAAGGGGCCTTCCCGCTCAGTAAGCTATTCAGATTCTGCCGGTGAAATGACTTTAAAGCTTGAGCTTTTTGATTCCATTACGAATGACAAAATTGTAGTAATAAGGGATCGTAAGAAAGATTTTGGGCACGGTTCAGCCAGTTGGTGGACGGGCGATAATGTAGAGGATGCCCATCGGATAATTACCGCATGGGCAAATGCATTTCGGCAGGGACTGGATGAGGCGCGCGGCAGTCTCAAACAGTAATAGCTATTATTTAATATGTGAGTAGAGCGGGTTTTTACCTGCCTGAAAGCCACTCGATGGTATCACCATCACTGCGTTCGATGGTGATCATTTCCGCTTGTTCACCTTTCATCCAGATACTTCCATTTTTACGACTTACACCGTCTTCGCTATAGTCGAATTTGAACAGGCGCCGCAGGGTTAATCCGCCACGCGAACTCCGCGCAAACTTTATTCCGGCCAATGCGACACTTTGATCCAATAACTGCAATTGATACTGTTTGCATAAGCGGTCAACAGCGCTGCGCGCACGATCACGGGCACGCATAGTTGTCAGCCATGAGACTGAGATGGCGACCAGAACAATGATGAGTAATAATTCCATAGCTTAGATTTGGAGGTAGCAGAGACTGCTTTCAACCCCAATCTCTCGATAGAGTTTCAATCCCCTTGGAAATTTTTGTCGTGTTTTAGAAGCACAATAACGGCACCGGTACCACCATCGGCAGGCTTGGCAGAAATAAAAGCCATCACTGCCGGGTGTCGACGCAGCAGGTGGTTACACAGAGTTTTTAGCACTGGCCTGGTACTTTCCGAACGCAAGCCTTTGCCGTGAATAATATTGATACATCGGTAGCCTGACTCAATTGCGTGATTGATAAATTCGAGTATCAACTCCTCAGCCGATTGTTGCTTTAGGCCATGAAGGTCTAATTGGTCTTCAATCGGGAATTGTCCCCGGCGTAGCTTACGCAATGTTTGTTTTTGCAGTCCGTTGCCCAGGTAAATCAATTGCTCATTGGTTTCCAGTTGATTAATATCGTGGGCATGTCCAAGCAAGTCATCACGACTAATTTTTAATCCAGTGCGATTAGTCTTAGGTAATGGCTTTTGTAGTGGCCGCTGTGTATGGCGTTCACTGGCCGTGGGCAGGGGGCGGGTATCGCCAACAGCCTGACGAAATAGATCACTGTCTTCCTGACTGAGCTTGGTTTTTGGAGTTTTTATAGTCATCCAGGTGCTTGCAAGAGTGAAATCGAGGGGTTGATAGCATATCAGCTTCTGTAGTTGAGGTGCATTGGAAATGCAGGCAAGGCGCTAATAAACCGGCTATCAAGGCATGTTTCAGGTATAGTTAGCAGTCAAATAATAGCGAAGAATATCCCCGGTATGTATCTTTTAGTAAGCAACGATGATGGTTTTCACGCAAGCGGTATTCAGACACTTTCTGAGCGTCTATCTCAATTTGCCACAGTGACTATAGTGGCGCCAAGCTCGAATCGCAGCGGTGCCAGTAATTCGCTGACACTCGATGGCCCAATCCGGGTTACAAAAATGGCTGATAACCAGTTTAAATTATCTGGCACGCCCACAGATTGCGTACATATTGCTTTAACCGGGATGCTGGATAAGGACCCTGATATGGTAGTTTCCGGAATTAACCATGGGGCTAATCTCGGCGATGATGTGCTTTATTCCGGCACGGTTGCCGCGGCTATGGAAGGGCGCTTTCTCGGGCTACCCGCACTAGCTATATCACTGTTATGGAGCTCAGGTGAGCAGCACTTTAAAACAGCGGCTGAGGCGGCAGCCTTGATAGTAGAAAAGCTACGCCAGGATCCCTTGCCAGCCGATACCATTTTGAATGTAAATGTACCGAATTTGCCCTGGGAAGAAATCCAAGGCTTTGAAGTCACCCGCCTTGGCCATCGGCATCGAGCCGAAGCCGCCATCCCCATGCAGGATCCGCGCGGTCGCTTGCATTACTGGATAGGCGGTCCCGGCAAGGAAGAAGATTCCGGCCCAGGAACTGATTTTGATGCTGTGAGTCGTGGGTATATATCAATAACGCCTATTCATGTCGATTTAACCCGTTATCAGGCTCTGGAACAGGTTGCCAACTGGATTGGCAGCCTGCAGCCCGAGGGTGCTAAAAAATAATGCAACATCAGCATGCCACCATCCATGGACAGGGGATGACATCTCAAGCAACCCGCAACAAACTGGTGCTGCGTTTACGGGAAAAAGGCATTAGTGATAAACGGGTATTACAGGCTATTGCCGATGTACCTAGGCACTTGTATGTAGATGAGGCCTTATCCTCGCGCGCCTATGAAGACACCGCCTTGCCTATCGGTTTAGGCCAGACCATTTCACAGCCCTATATTGTGGCGCTGATGACACAGGAATTACTAAAAAACGGCATTCCTAAAAAAGTACTGGAAGTTGGCACCGGCTCAGGCTATCAGGCGGCGGTATTGGCGCAATTGGTATCACAGGTGTTTAGCGTAGAACGAATTGAAAAACTATTACGGGAAGCTCGGCGTAAATTCCACCGTACCGCGCAGCGAAATATATACACTCGCCATGCAGATGGCAGGCTGGGTTGGCCCACGCAAGCACCATTTGATGCGATAATTTTAACTGCCGCCGGAACTGAACTGGAAGAGGATTTATTAGATCAACTGGCTGATGGCGCATGCCTTATTGCACCACTTGGAGATGCAATAAGTCAACGACTGGTAAAATATACTCGCCAGGCTGATGATTTCAAGCGTGAAGAACTTTGTGATGTCAGTTTTGTACCCTTATTGAGTGGGCTCAGTTGAGTATGCTTATGTTGAATTTTAGCGATGTTTAAAAAACTTTACGACTGGACACTCAAGCTGTCGGGGCACCGGCAGGCTCCTCGCTACCTTGCCGGCTTGAGCTTTACTGAAGCCATTTTTTTTCCTATTCCACCGGATGTCATGCTCCTGCCGATGTTAGTTGCCAAGCCTGCTAAGGCTTGGCAATACGCATTTATTTGCACTATGGCTTCAGTTTTGGGAGGGATATTCGGTTACATGCTAGGGCGTTGGGGCTTTGATCTATTTTCCCACTGGTTGGAAACATCCAGTTATTATCCTGCCTTTTTACAGGCAAATGAGGCGTTTAATCGTTGGGGTTTCTGGGTTATTCTAGTGGCTGGATTCACCCCGATTCCGTATAAAGTCTTTACCGTTGCGGCGGGTGTCATTGGCATGCCATTTTTCCTCTTCCTTGGTGGTTCGGTTGTGGGACGCGGCGGGCGTTTTTACCTGGAGGCTGCTATTATTCGTATATGGGGTGAGTCTGCTGCCGGCCATATCCGGCGCTGGGTAGACTGGCTGGGCTGGGGTGTGGTTGTTGCTGTGGTTTTAATCATCGCCTATTTGATATTTAATTACTAAGGCTAAGATATCCTATGTTGAATAATCGCCTTATTCTACTTATTTGTTCAGTTGCACTGCTGACAACAGCTTGCAGTAATCGCTGGGCCGCCCCAGTTGAAGAACGCAGCATGAGCAAGCTACCCGCTCCGTCATCAGTTGCTAAGACACAACCGACAATTTATACCGTCAAACGCGGTGACTCACTCTATACAGTCGGCTTCCGTTATGGTCTTGATTACCACAGTATTGCCAGTTGGAATCAGATAAAAAAACCGTACACCATCTATCCCGGACAGAAGCTGCATTTACAGTCCGGGCAAAAAGCATTCAAAAAGTCATCTACAGTGACAACCCGGCCGTTGAAACCTAAATCAGTGGATAGGGTAGCCGTAAAACCGGCGACCAAGTCAGTATCACAATCAGCACCAAAATCAACAAAGGCGGCAAGTGTTAACAGCAGTAAACCAGTAGCGAAAAAAAGCACGGCTAAACCAGCGCCTGCAAAAAGCAGCGCGGCATCAGGGCGAAGCAAGGTTCATTGGCAATGGCCAACCAACGGTACAGTTATTGAAACCTATCTGGCTGGCGACCCCACCCGTAGTGGTTTGGATATCGCCGGTAAAGAAGGCCAGGCTATTCGTGCCGCAGCCAGTGGTAGTGTGGTCTATAGCGGTAATGGTTTGTTAGGTTATGGCGAACTTATTATCATCAAACACAACGACCGCTTTCTATCGGCGTATGCCCACAATCGGGTGCGCTTGGTAGCGGAAGGCGATAGCATTCGCGCCGGTCAAAAAATTGCTGAAATGGGTCGTGGTGATAACGGCCGGATTAAGCTTCATTTTGAAATCCGTGCCAACGGCAAGCCAGTGAATCCACGGCAATACCTTCCAAGGCGCTAATTAATAATTCTTATTGCTAATTCTTGCCGCTGATTACCGAACGCACGGGTCAATTGCGACGAATACACCAGGGAAAGCTCCTGCCAGAACCGATCAAAAACTTGCCTGCATCATTTTCTGGTGGCCAAGGCGGCCTGCTGGATATTATTCTTGACTCTGAATTTCAAAATAATCAACGGGTTTATATTTCCTTGGTAGCCCGCAATAATAAAAACAATACGCTTAAGGTTATCAGTGCGCGCTTGCATGACAATAGCTTGAAGAAGTAAAAACAATTTTCACTTCGACTGCCTATCAAACCCCGTATCACTTTGGTGGCAGGTTAGCACTCCTGCCGGATCGGAGTTTATTGATTACAGTAGGTGATGGTTTTGATTATCGTGAAAAGGCACAATCACTAAATACCCATTTCGGAAAAATAATACGCATTCACCGTGATGGCACGGTACCTGGCAATAATCCATTTGTAGCTAAGAAGGATGCCTTGCCTGAAATTTGGACTATTGGGCATCGTAATCCCCAAGGTTTACTGGTATCTGCTGATGGCACAGTTTGGTTGCATGAGCACGGGCCTAAGGGTGGTGATGAGTTGAATAAGATGGAAGTTGGCCAAAATTACGGTTGGCCAGCCATTAGTTATGGAATTGATTATTCCGGCGCCTATGTCAGTCCTTATACTAAGGCTGCAGGGATGCAACAACCGATTGTTTATTGGTCACCCTCGATTGCTCCTTCCGGATTTTGTGAATATACAGGGGATGTTTTCCCGCAATGGCAAGGCAATTTGTTTGTTGCCACGCTGGTTGAAAAAAGTGTGCGTAGATTGGTGATGGAGCAGGGCAGGGTAAAGTCGCAGGAAATTCTATTTACAGAATTAGAACAACGAATCCGCGAAGTTAAGGCAGGGCCGGATGGTTATCTGTATTTGCTTACTGACAGTGACAACGGGCAGTTGCTAAGGGTTCTGCCAAAAGACTAAACTCAGTTTATAGTTATTAGTACAGTCACGGGGTTTCTTAACCCCAATATCTTTACCAAAGGGACACATCAGTGTGAGCTGGAGCTGTCGCAAAACCCCGGGCTATCCCCAGGGTTTTTCAGAAGTGTTGTAAGTTCAAATAAAACCTTAGTCAGGTTTATCTAACGAATAATTTCCATTTCTTTAATCAAATTATCAGCGCCATCAATATATTCCATTACCCATAACATGTAACGCGAATCAACACTGATTGAACGGTTGAGTTGCTCGTCATAATCCCAGTCGCCAATAATGCTTTCATAAACGCCATCAAATGCTAGGCCGACAAATTCAGCCCGTGCATTCAGCGTCGGTGAGCCTGAGTTACCGCCGGTAATGTCGAGTGTTCCGAGGTAGTTAACTGGTACTGAATCCAGGCTTTTGCTCAGATATTTTCCATAATGCTTTTGTTTAATTAGATCCATCTGTTTGTCGGGTGCATTAAACGGTTTCTCGCCCGTGTGTTTCGCCGCTACGCCCTCAAGTGTAGTGAAGGGTAGGGCCAACATACCGTCCTCAGGTGAATAGGACTTTACATTGCCGTATGTGATTCGAAGAGTAGAGTTGGCATCGGCATAAACCGCTTTTCCGATGCTTTTGTAATAGGCAATTAAAGCTTCCATGTACTTGGGTCGAAAAGCCTGAATATCCCCGGAAAGCGCGTCACCGCTATCACTGATGGCTTCTCTTTCCTTGTATGTCGCTACCGCTAACTGGATGAACGGGTCGTTACTCTGTTTAAATTCTGTCAGGGATTTTTTCATCCATTGGAGGCGTGTTTCTTCATCACCAAGCTTTGTATTGGTATACATGCTATCCAGTAGTTTTTGCAATGCACCATTGTCGACTTCATTGTTAAGTGCAAAAAACTTATCCAATGATTTGATTTTTTGTGCTTGCGGAATAGTGGTGTAGTGTTTAATGAAGTGTAATAACACGGCTTTATCAATATCACTATCGTAACGGCGGTTAATGCTTTTCATGCGCTGTTCAAAGCGCGCAAGGTCGCGCTGCTGATATCCCTGGTCGCGTTCCAGGTCAGGTTTTTGTGATTCATTCGCAAGTTTATACAAAGCAAGGGCAGTACTCATCATGGTGGTTCTAGCCATGTAAGATATGACTAAATCACGCTCCTTATTCTCCTGGCTTTGCAGAATTAAACCACTAAGCCCTTGCAGCGAGCTTGCATACTTTTCCGATCGCGCAGGTAATTCAGCAACCCAGCCCGCCAAATCTTTTTCCATTTGGTCTTTGCGCTGTTGGGTGCTGCCTTTGTTATAGCTGGTGATCATGCTGCCATAGTTTTTAGCATAGTTGGCAAGGCCGGCAAGTGTACCTGCGTATTTTATTCGAGCATCACTACCTTCAGCTGAATTTGCCTTGATAATATCGATGTATTCTTCACGGTATGCTTTGGCGGCAGGGTAGGTCCAAGTAAAGTTATTTTTTACTTCTGTGGAGGTTCTATAACGGTTAGTTCGGCCAGGATAGCCTAGCACCATAATGTAATCACCCGCGCTGAGACCGCTGGCACTTATCTTTAAAAAATGTTTAGGCTTGTATGGAACATTATCTTCACTATAGTCAGCCGGTAACCCGTCTTTGCCTACATAGGCACGGTAGAAGCCAAAGTCGCCGGTATGTCGCGGCCACATCCAGTTGTCGATATCGCCACCGTACTTACCAATACTTGTGGCCGGTGCATAAACCATGCGGATATCGCGAAGCATTAATTGCTTGAACAGGAAGTACTCCATGCCGCCATGAAAACTAACCACCCGGCAGCGGTAGCGTTTGTCATATTCACATTCAGCAACCAGAGCTTTACGGTTCTTGTCGATAGTTTTAAAGCGTTCTATGCCGCTTATCTTCACGCCTAGGTCACCAACTATATCCGCACTTACCTTAACAATTTCTTCGGTGACATAAATCCGGCTGCCCGGAGTCGCCTGGAGCTCTTGATCTAGTGATTTTGCCAGGAAGCCATTTTTCAATAAATTATTATCTTCAGTCGAATTGTATTGAATCGAACCATAGATACAGTGGTGATTGGTGGCAATAAGTCCCTGCGGTGAAACAAATGAAGCGGTACAACCGCCTGTACTCACGATTGCTCCCATCGGGAAGCCGGTTAAATCAGTTAGGGACTCAGGTTCCAACTCTAAACCGGCGGCTTTTAGCTGCTCTGCAATTTCGGGTAATTGATGGGGTTGCCACATGCCTTCATCTGCAGATACTGTAGTGCTTGCGAAACTGTAACAAAGAGCTAATAAAACTGTGGGAAGTAATTTGGAGCGCTTAATCATAATAATTTCCTAGCTAATATTTGGTCGGGGAATGCTGAGTCTTAAGAGAACATTGAGAGAACATTAGGTGAAATTATATCAAATATTTCTCCGAATCATCAGAATTTTAAAGTTCGTTGCCTGAAACAGCGTATTAACACAGCGGACCATTGAAGGGTGTTTTTAGTTAAGCAGTTGGCATGCACCTCATCCACTATGTTTGTTAATATAGTGCCGGTCAACATATATTAACCTAGCATTCAAATACCCAAGATGTTATAATCGGGAGCATGCTTAGAACAGATGCCAGAAAGCGCAGCACCGAAGTGCAGCAACACAATCGGGAACAGACCATTCGGTTGTTCGCTGA
>JAKITM010000070.1 GCA_021648045.1 Lysobacterales bacterium | reverse complement strand
CAATAATTTCGTGTATTTCTTGTTTGATTTCTTTGCGTCGTTTGACGGGAAGGCGGCTTATATCTAGTGATTTCCAGTCGTCCCACGAACTACTTAATTCAGTCAGCAGACTATCATGATATTTAACAAGGTCTGCCGACTCCCAATGTCCGGCTTCATTACTTGTGTTCGGACCAACCAGGTTTTGTGGTAGTTTTGCGCCGGCGATGCCAAGCACGCGTGTTAGTGCGGAGGTGCCTGAACGATGCATACCAAGAGCCAGCAAGCAGGTACGTTGTCCCTCATTTGCTTTCCTAACAGTTTTGATTTTGCTTATGTTGCTTATCTTTGCATCTTGTTCAGGCATATAATACCCACCTAAACTTATATAAAGTAGACATACCGACTCTTAATTTCTGTATGGAAGCGTGACTATAACACACCAACAGTAGGCGCTTCAGGCATGTTAATATTGTCCTTAGTAATTAGCGGAACTTCATCAATGTCTGAACCCAGTAATACCAATAAACCATCACGCGGGGTCTACCTGCTACCAAACTTAATGACAACAGCGGCATTATTTGCCGGATATTATTCAATAGTTGCAGGCATTAACGGGCATTTTGAGAAAGCCGCAATTGCGATTTTGTTGGCAGGTATTTTTGATGGTCTTGACGGTCGTATCGCCCGAATGACTAACACCCAAAGTGAATTCGGGGTGCAGTACGATAGCCTTTCGGATTTAATTTCCTTTGGGCTGGCACCTTCGTTGCTGGCATATAACTGGTCATTGGCGAGCCTGCATGAGATATCCCCGTTTATGGGTAAACTCGGCTGGTTGGCGGCATTTATTTATACCGCTTGCGCGGCGTTGCGACTGGCCCGCTTTAATACTCAGGTTGGGGTTGCCGATAAAGCTTATTTTCAAGGACTTGCCAGTCCGGCAGCGGCAGGAACTATGGCGGCCATCGTTTGGTTTGGTGTCGATAAGGGAATACCAAGCGATAGCCTGACTTGGCCAATGCTAGTGATCACTCCGTTGCTGGGCTTGTTAATGTTCAGTCGGATTCGTTATTTTAGTTTCAAAAGCGGACCTGCCGGCGACCGGGTACCCATATTATGGATTTTCATCCTGATGCTGTTGCTGGTATTGCTGGCAATTGACCCACCGACAGTATTATTGGTTGTCGGGCTGGTTTATATTGCCTCCGGGTTTGTGTTCACGCTGATGGGCAAACAACGGCATCGTAAAAGAAAAGAAGGTGCTCAAAAACACAGCAGAGAAGCTGATATAGATGAGCAGTAGTCAGGAAAAAGCCATGTTGCTTGAGGCCATGGGTATTCAGCAGTGGCACTGTCGAGATGCCGGTGCTGAAGTAAGCTCCCCAGCTGACCAGGCTCTAGTTGATAATGCTGTCACGGTTTTGGTCACGGGAAGCTCCAGCAGTGGCTGGCTTTGGCTGACAGAGGCCTCTGTGAGTGAAAGCGAGCAGCGTTTGCTGGCTGATATACAGCGTGCTGTGAATTGTAATAATGGCGGCCTGCTTGCCCATGTTGATGCAGCTTCGACGGCTCGATTACTGGAAATCACTGTCAATGAGAATAAAATTAACCGACTGGTGGTTTTTGGCAAGAGTGACTTTCAAGAGCAGGTCAAAACCAGCATTGAGAAATCACCTGTAGTACAAATTTCAACATTGGCACTGTCCGACCTAGGTCAGAGTCCAAGCGCAAAACGCCAACTCTGGACCGAACTAAAAAACCTGACAGCACAGTGATGCTCTGAAATGGTCGCCAATCTTGCCAGCTCGGAACTTGCTGAAATTCGCCGGATGCAGCCTGAAGATCTTGATGAAGTTTTCCAAATTGAGCTTAAAGCCTATCCATATCCGTGGACCAGAGGGATATTTACCGACTGCCTACAGTCCGGTTTTCCTGCTTGGGTTATGCAGCAAGATGGAGTGGTTTGCGGGTATTCATTGATGAGTCTTGCAGCGGGGGAGTCCCATTTGCTGAATCTATGCATAGACCCTGATTATCAGGGTGCAGGTCTCGGTGCATATTTTCTGGATTGGCTGTTGTTAGAAGTTGCAAAGCAGGGCGCACAAGTTGTTTTTCTTGAAGTCAGGCCGAGTAACCTTGCAGCAATAAGCTTGTATGAACAGCGCGGGTTCAATCAGATCGGGCTGCGGCCTGGGTATTATCGAACCGGTCCCAAGCGTGAAGATGCGCTGGTGATGGCGTTGCAGCTGTAACCCGAGCCCCAGTTAGGTGCTGCTATGGCGTGGGTATTAACACACGCCACAACACCCAATCCGATTTCAGTCGAGAGCTTCCATTTTGCTGATTTGCTCCTGTAGTTGGTCTACTTTCAACTGGTGAGCCTGCAAGCGCTCGCGCTCTTGGACTACAACGGCTTCAGGAGCATTGGCAACAAAGTTTTTGTTGCCGAGCTTGCCCTTGGATTTCTGCAAGTCGATCTGCTCTTTCTGCAATTGCTTTTTCAGCCGGGAAACTTCTTCGGCGGTATCTATCAGACCCATCAGTGGAATCAGCAGTTGCATTTTCTCAACCAGGGCAACGGCGCAGTCTTCGCTTGAGCGTGCGGTATCTTCGTCCAGAAGTTCGACAGACTCAATACGCGCCAAGGCACAGAACAGTTCATTAAATTGCTGTAGCCGGGCTTTATCTTCAGCCTGAGCACCAGATAATAACAGTGGCAGGGGTTTGCCTGGGGGTAAATTGAGTTCGCTGCGGATACGCCGCACACCCTGGATCATTAATTTCAACCAGGCAATATCCGCCTCGGCCTCATTATTGATACCGCCAGGTTGCGGATAAGGTTGGAGCATAATGGTCTCAGCCTTAATGCCCAACTCAGGCGCTATGCGTTGCCATATTTCTTCACTGATATAGGGCATAACTGGGTGTATCAGTCGCAATACCCCCTCCAGCACTGTTAACAGAGTGTGGCGAGTAGCATTTTGGGCGACCGCATCACCGTGTTTTAGCTGAGGCTTGCTAAGCTCCAGATACCAATCACAGAATTCATCCCAGACCAGTTCATAAATGGCCTGGCTGGCAAGGTCGAAGCGATAATTGTCGAAATGACCGCGAACTTCAGCAACTGTGCGCTCAAAGCGCGAGAGTATCCAGTTGTCGATAGCGGAAAGCTCGGAAGCCTGTGGTTGGCTGGTGGTTTCGCCATCAATTTGCATTAACACATAGCGACTGGCATTCCAGAGTTTATTGCAGAAATTACGATAACCCTCGATGCGGCCGAGCTCAAAACGAATATCACGACCATTGGTTGCTAGGGAGGCGAATGTAAAGCGCATTGCATCTGTACCAAAGGCAGAAATACCATCTGGAAATTCTTTTCGGGTGGCGCGTTCAATCGCGGGTGCCATTTGTGGTTGCATCAGACCGCTGGTGCGTTTGCTAACCAAAGACTCCAGATCAATACCGTGGATCAAGTCCAGAGGGTCGAGAACATTGCCCTTGGATTTAGACATTTTTTGACCTTGGCTGTCACGAATCAGGCCGTGCATATAGACTTCGGTGAATGGCACCTTGCCGGTAAACTTTATGCCCATCATGATCATTCTTGCAACCCAGAAGAAAATGATGTCAAAGCCGGTGACCAGTACTGAAGTCGGGTAGAAAGTTTCCAGGCGCTCGGTTTTTTCAGGCCAACCAAGGGTAGTGAAGGGCCACAGGGCAGAAGAGAACCAAGTATCCAACACATCCTCATCTTGCCTTAGTTCAACATCAGCACTCAATTGGCGGCGCTTGCGGGCATCGGCTTCATCCAGGCCAACATAAACATTACCCTCGTTGTCATACCAGGCGGGAATTCGGTGTCCCCACCACAGCTGCCGGGAAATACACCAGTCCTGGATATTATTCATCCATTCAAAATAAGTTTTTGACCAGTTTTCCGGTACAAAGCGAACCTCTCCGCTTTCAACGGCTGCAATTGCCGGTTTGGCCAGTGGTTCAATTTGCACATACCATTGGTCGGTGAGATACGGTTCGACAATTTCACCGGAGCGATCACCGCGAGGGATCATCAGGCGGTGGTCTTCAATTTTTTCCAGTAATCCTGCGGCTTCTAAATCTGCAACAATCTGTTTACGCGCTGCAAAACGGTCGAGCCCGCGATAGGCTTCTGGTACATTGTCGTTTAGGGTAGCATCATCGTTGAGGATATTAATAATCGGTAAATTGTGGCGTTTACCGATATCGTAGTCATTGAAATCGTGTGCTGGGGTGATTTTTACACAACCGGTACCGAACTCGCTGTCGACATAATCATCTTCGATGACCGGTAGGTAACGATCACAAAGTGGTAGCTCAAGCTCGGTTCCGAGCAGATCTGTGTAACGATCATCGCCGGGGCTGACGGCAACCGCAGCATCGCCAAGCATGGTTTCTGGACGGGTTGTCGCCACAATTACATAGCCTTTGCCGTCCCGGCGGGGATAACGAATATGCCAGAGCTTGCCGTTTTCTTCTTCAGAGAGTACTTCAAGGTCGGAAAGGGCGGTGCGTAATACCGGGTCCCAGTTGACCAGTCGTTTGCCGCGGTAAATCAGACCTTCTTCGTGCAGGCTGACAAATACTTTAGTGACCGCATCGGATAAACCTTCATCCATGGTAAAGCGGGAGTTTTTCCAGTCAACCGAGGCACCGAGGTGGCGCATCTGCTTGCTGATTTTGCCACCGGATTCGTCTTTCCACTTCCAAACCTCATCAACAAATGCATCCCGCCCCATGTCGCGCCGATGCTTGCCTTCGGCTGCCAGTCGTCGCTCAACTACCATTTGAGTGGCGATGCCTGCATGGTCCATGCCCGGCTGCCAGAGGGTGTTGTCGCCCTGCATACGGTGGTAGCGGGTGAGGATATCCATAACAGTGTCTTGAAACGCATGTCCCATATGCAAGGTGCCAGTCACATTAGGTGGCGGCAGCATAATGCAATAGGACTTTTCGCCGCCCTGCGGGCTGAACCAGTCGTTTTCTTCCCAATAGTTGTACCAGCGTTGTTCAATTCCGCCGGGGTTATAGCTTTTATCCATGGTTAATTTTACCTAATTTTATGCATTTTTAATTGCCAGCCCAGTTGCTGGTAATTGCGATAGTGATCTCTTGATTGCTGGCGTAAGCTTGCTTGGTTTGGCACGATTTCTAGCACTCGTTGCAACTTATTAAAGGCTTGTAGCGGTTGGCTGGAAAGGTTTATCACCAGCGGTTGCAGGTGTTTTGCCGTAGTTACCAAGCTAGTCGGTGCCTGTGAATGTTTCTCAGTAGATAGTATTTCATGGGCTAAAAACCCACTGTCCTGCCAGAGTGCTTCATCCAGCTTTTTCGCCTGTTCGGCATCCTTAACCAGAATGCTAGTTTTAAACCCCGCAGTCCAGGCCTTGCGCACCAGCGTACACAGCACGCTTTCCAGCTCAAGCCCGGGGCGGTCGAGCAAATAGAAATCAGCCTGGACTGTCATTTCGCTATTGACGCTATTTGCCAGACTGATCGATAAGATACTGGCTGAGCAGCCCAACTGGGCGTCCGGTCGCACCTTCCTGGGTTCCCCATTTCCAGGCTGAACCGGCAACATCAAGATGCGCCCAGTTCTGATCTTTAGCGAACCTTGAAAGGAAGCAGCCAGCGGTAATACTGCCCGCCGGCATGCCGCCGATATTTTTCATATCTGCAAAAGGTGTGTCCAGCTGTGACTGGTATTCGTCCCAAAGCGGCAGACGCCAAGCGCGATCGATAATCTCATCGCCGGCAGCAAGCAGTTCTGCAACTAGGCTATCGCTTTTGCTCATCAAGCCGCTGGCATGGTGACCAAGGGCAACTACGCAGGCACCGGTCAGGGTGGCAACATCAATCAGTGCGGCAGGGTTAAAGCGTTCGGCATAGGTCAAAGCATCACAAAGCACCATCCGACCTTCCGCATCGGTATTCAGAACTTCAATGGTTTGGCCAGACATGCTGGTTATGACATCGCCCGGACGGTAGGCATCGCCATCCGGCATGTTTTCAGCGGCAGCGACAATCACGATAAGGTTGATATCCAGTTGCATTTTTGCACAAGCCTCAAATGTACCGATAACCCCGGCAGCACCGCCCATGTCGTATTTCATCTGCTCCATATTTGCGCCGGGCTTAATTGAAATTCCGCCGGTATCAAAAGTAATGCCCTTGCCTACCAAGACGATGGGTTTTACATCTTTATCAGCGCCGTTATAACGCATGATGATTAAGCGCGGGGGGTTGCGGCTGCCACGGGCGACACCCAGCAGGGCTTGCATACCCAGTTCCTGCATTTGCGTCGTATTCAAGGATTCACTGCTACAGTTATCATAAGCTGCGGCAATTTCATCGGCCTGTGCTGCCAGATAAACCGGGTTGCAGATATTGGGCGGCAAGTCGCCTAGTGTGCGGGCGCGGTTGTAACCGCTGACTATCGCATCGGCCTGCTGTAGAACAGTGTTTGCAGAGGTATGCTCTGGGGTGCAAACAAGTGCAAGTTGTTTCAGTGGTTTCGGGCCGTCTGCTTTAGGCGCTTTGGTTGCAGTATAGAAATAATTAGCATTGCCAATGGCTATAACAGATTGGCGCAGGCGCCAGTCGGCTGATTTGGATTTAATTTCGAACTCGTGCAGACAGCTGGCGGCGGTATCAAATGCCAGATCACGCAGTTGTTCGCCGGCAGCCTGGCAAGTGCTGCTGAATTTTGCTGCATCAAACTCTTTGGCCTTGCCCATACCTACCAGCAATACCCGCTCTGCGGCAACGCCTTGGAGGTGGTGCAGTAAGGTAGTTTTTCCGGCAGCAGTTTGAATGTCACCGGTTTCCCGCATTTTTTCTAAGCCACCCTTGCAGGCAGTATTTACAGCAGCCGTGCTGCCGCTTAGATTTTGGTCGGAAAATATCCCAAGCACAAGGCAGGGAGTTTGGAGACTAAG
This sequence comes from Lysobacterales bacterium, assembly GCA_021648045.1. GTDB lineage: Bacteria > Pseudomonadota > Gammaproteobacteria > Xanthomonadales > SZUA-36 > SZUA-51. The sequence continues at coordinate 4,695 of JAKITM010000070.1, read as the reverse complement.
AATGGTTGTAGTAGTAATGTTAGTTTTCATATTTTACTTCTCTGCAAAAGATTAACCGGGTGCATACTGCAGCTGGGTAATCACGGGGATTAATGTTATCTGTTCACCAGACTGTTAGAATTCACACAATCCATTATTTTACAGAAAATTACGCCGCACAGATAGCATGCTGACAATACTGCAAAAATACCTTTTTCGTGAATGGTTGCTGGCTTTTCTGGCAATTACCGTTGTGCTGATGATGGTAATGCTTGGCGTATTGCTAGGCAACCTGCTGGGCGATGTGGCTAACGGCTCTTTACCGGCTACTTTATTAGGCAAGCAATTGTTCTATCAATTACCCGAAGCATTGGGGTTAATTGTTCCCTTATCCTTGTTTCTGGGGGTAATGACAGGGCTTGGTCGGCTCTATCGTGATAATGAGATGGCAGTGATGTGGGCTACGGGATTTCGTGGGCGTGACTTATTTAAACCATTGATGCTTCTGGTTATTCCTCTGTTTGTCTTGTTGTTGATAAATGGTTTTGTGCTGATGTCAGGAGCTGCCCGAGCCGCTGATACAGCAATCGATAAAGCCTATAAAAGCGCTGTGCTTTGGGGTTTGCGGCCGGCTACCTTTCACAGCTTAAGTAAGGGCAATTTGGTGATATACATTGAGTCCATGGGCGAGGATGGCAACTCGCTTAATAATGTTTTCTTGCTTAACCGTGGCGTGGGTAAAGAGGGAGGGCAGCTTGGCCGGGAGCAGTCATGGTTCGCAAAAAGTGGTCGTTTCTGGGTAGAAAAAGAAACCGGCAAACGCTTTATTGAGCTGCAAGACGGTGAAATTGTTGAGCGCGACTTGAAAACCAAAGAGTTACAGAAGCTCAGCTTTGAACGAGCTCAGCTCATTATTCCCGAAAATAAACAAAAAGCTAAAAAAAATAACACTAAGAGGCTGGATTCGAAACAATTGCTAGCCTCATCTGAAAACGCCGACAAGGCGGAATTGCACTGGCGGGGAATTTCCGCGTTGATGGCCTTGTTAATGGCAATTTTGGCAATACCCCTGTCACATGTAGGGCCGCGAGACAGTCGTGGCGGTAGAATTGTCATTGGGTTGTTGGTTTATGTAATGTATATCAATTTGTTGACCGTGGCTCGAGGTTGGCTAATAGTTGGTAAAGCACCCCTATTACTGGGGTTGTGGTGGGTGCACGCGTTATTTTTTCTACTGGCAGCTATCTGGATTTGGCTGCAGCGACGGCGTAGGTAAAGGAGCCGCTGAACTATGAAAATCATCGATCGCTATATAGCTGGTACTGTTATCCGCGGGATACTCTCAATCTGGGTTTTATTGTTGGGTTTTATCTTGGTGGTCACGTTGATATCAGAACTGCAAAGCGACAAGGGTAGTTATACCATCGGCCAGGCCGCTTGGTTTGTGCTCTTACGGGTACCATCTCTGGCATACAAGGTGTTTCCCTTTGCCGCTTTAATCGGTACTCTGGTGAGTGTGGGTGACTTGGGTAATTCACAGGAATTGGTGGCGCTGCGTTCCTCTGGAGTATCGCGTCAGCGACTGACAGCTTCTGTTTTGATGGGTGCCAGTGTATTACTGATACCGATTATGATGGTGGGCGAATATCTGGCTCCGGATTTACAGCAATCAGCCCGAACTTTTCGTTTTGCATATAAAACCGGGCGTATCCATATGGGTGGTGCGGGTGGATTATGGATCAGGGATGCTGGACAAATCATCAACATCCGTACACCGGTTATTGCACCTGGTGAAACTGCCCGATTTTCAAATGTTCAAATCTATAATCTGGATGACAATTTTAAATTACAATCCATTACCAATGCCAAGGAAGCATTGCCTACCACAAATGCAGCAGACGGCTCGCCTGAGTGGACTTTGTTAAAGGTTTCTGAGACGGTGATTGGCGAATCGCGTATCCGCGAGCAACGCGAGCCAGAGCGGGCCTGGGGAACTCGAGTTGAGGTCGGCCTGTTAAGTTCGGCGGTCAACCGACCCAACTATATGTCGATGCGTTCGCTACATGGTTATATTGAGTACCTGCAGGAAAATGGCCAGGATGCGCGTGAATATGTTGCCGCCTACTGGGAAAAAATTTACTTTCCATTCACCATTTATGCGTTATTGCTACTGGGTTTGCCTTTTGTGTTTGTGATGAATAGGCAGCAGAGTATCGGTGTTAATATTTTCGCTGGAATTGTGGCTGGGTCGGTTTATCTGATTATGGCTCGCTGGGTGCAGAATTTTGCCGAGGCCTTCGGTTTCCCTATCTGGCTGGTTGCCGCACTGCCTATTATTGCGCTTTCTTCATTTGGCATTTACCGTCTGCGAAAGGCAGTTTGAGTGAAATATACTTATATCCTCACCAACCGACTATGACTCACCAAGTCGTGCCAACAGGCACGATCTTTCCGCAGCAACGATAAAATAAAGCCGCTGGCAAACACAATTAGACCCAACCAGGCTGTACAAAAGCGCACCATGCTGGCCATCCAGCTTATCTTGTCGCCAGTATCAGTAACCAATTTAATTTTCCATGCGCGCATGCCTAGTGTTGCCCCGCCCTTACGCCAACTAATCGCAAAATAAAACCAAGCAGCTAAAAATAAAGAAGCTAGGTACAGCGGGTAGGCCGTCTGCCCCGGAGTTACTGCCTCACCTGAATTGCCGATAACCCATAACGCTGTTAGCAAAAAGCTTATCGACAGTACAGCGAAGCTGTCGTAGAGAATAACCATTAAGCGCCTTAGTAGTCGGCAGTACACTGCTGCGTCGTCAGCTGAATTTAAATCTTTTTCACGCTGTTTTGAAGTGTTTATTTTATCCACTTTTGGCCTGTCCTGAGGAATAATCGAGTTGCTATATTCTATATTTTTTACGCTAGCACTGGAAATTTATCGAGCGCTTCGTTATCCTGAGTGATTGAGTCAACGGATTGATATCGTTTTCTTGAATTAAAAATGAACATTCACTTTGTCTTTTCTGCTTCAATAGGACTGGAAACCGGCTATGCCAATGCAAATTATCAAGCAAAAAATTAAGCAAATCACCAAGCAACACTTTATCAGTTTGGTGCTCGTGTTGGGTTGTGTTCTATTCACAGCTTCTTCTTTACAAGCTCAGTCTCTGAATTCTTCGATCCAGGCGCAAACAAAGATAAACACTGATGCCAAAAGGTCGCAGCAAAAAATCAGCAACCTCGCCAGTCAGACTCAAAACTTGCTGAATGATTTTCGTAAGGTCGTAAATGAAACCAATGGCTTGAAGGTATACAACAAGCAGCTGGAAAAAGTTGTGGCCGATCAGCGTAACGAAAAACAATCAATTACCAATCAACTGGCAGGCCTTGAGGCTACTAACCGTGGGGTCACCCCGTTGATGATTGACATGGTGGATATGTTTGACAAGATTGTAGAGAGCGATATTCCCTTCCATCTTGAGCAGCGCCGCGAGCGAGTAGTTAAGCTCAAAGCCATGCTTGATCGTGCAGATGTAACCACATCTGAAAAATATCGCCGGGTAATGGAAAACTATGTTGCTGAACTCGAGTATGGTCGTACTACTGAGGCTTATCGGGGTCAGTTGGAAGACGGAACCGTGGTTGATTTTCTGCGAGTTGGCAGGACAATGTTGTTATATCAATCCTCTGATTTAAAGCGTACTGGTAGATACAATCTCGAAACTCGTGCTTTTGAAGACCTGAGTGATGATTACCGCCTTGAAATTAAAGAAGGGCTGTCGATTGCCAAAAATGAAAAAGCACCGGACCTAGTTCCTTTGCCGGTTAGTGCACCGGAGAGCGCCCGATGAAAAAATTTATATTGATTCTTACCGCGTTGCTTGTTTTCGGTAGCAGCGCAAATGCTCAGACCTTATCTGATCTTTATCGCCAAGTGCAAAAAGCAGTGGCGAATGAGGGCAAAATTAACAAAAAACGCGAGGCCGAATTTGTGGCGGCGCGTAATCGGCAGTCACAATTGTTAGCCCAGGCTAAGTCAGAACTGGCTGCTACGGAGCTCAGGGCCGAAGTACTGACAGCTGAATATGGTGAAAACGAAAAAGAACTGGCTGAGATGATGGAAACCCTGACCGATAGAATGGGTAACCTGGGCGAATTATTCGGTGTAGTCCGGCAAATTTCGGGCGATGTGCTTTCCGTTGTTAATGACTCAATGGTCAGTGCTCAATTTCCAGGCCGTGGTGAATTTCTCGCCGAGCTGGCGCAGGCTAAAGAGCTTCCAACTACTGCTGAATTGCGAAAGTTATGGGCTTCAATGGTGCATGAAATATCCGAAGCTGGTAAGGTCGCTAAATTCACTGCCCCAGTTATCGATGCCAACGGCGAAAGACACGAGAATACTGAGGTTGTGAGAATCGGGGTATTTAATGCAATCGCAGACGGCAGTTTTCTGGTATGGGATACGGCTGTAGGTGGCGGTACTCTAGTGCAACTGGGTCGTCAGCCAGCCGGAAGATACCAGTCAATGGCTAAAGATCTTGAAAGCTCTACCAGTGGCACGACTAAGATGCCGGTTGATTTTACTCGAGGCGCTATTCTAACCCTGGTGGTTAAGTCGAAAACGCCTTGGGAGCGGGTCAAAGAAGACGGTGGGCCTGTTGGTTGGGTAATCGTTGCGGTTGGCGCTTTTGGCTTATTGCTGGCGCTGTGGAAATTC
>JAKITM010000069.1 GCA_021648045.1 Lysobacterales bacterium | reverse complement strand
CTACACAGTGCGATAAATTTTGTTACCCCAGAACAGCGTCACAAGGGGCTGGATATAAAGATATTGGCTAATCGCAAGCGAGTATATGAACTGGCAAAATCGAAGCATCCAGAACGCTGGAGTGGCAATATAAGAAATTGGGAACCGGTAGGCGATGTTTACCTTAACCCGGTAAAGAAACTAGCGGTAACTGAGAAAAACAAAGCGGCATAAATTAAAGCTTTAGGCGACAACTATATTGACAAACGCCGCCAGCATCCCGCCCCTTTGGTTACAACTATGAGCTATCTGGGAAAATAAATCATCGGCTGAATGATGGAACTGGTGTAGGATATTATCTATGAGGTGTCTGTCCAGCATCCCGCCGCTGAACATAAACCAAAGGAGTCGTGCATTTAATGAATATTGATACATTTTTAGTAAGTAACCAATTCTTTGTAGGTTGGGGCACATTGGCCTTGATTAATGCTGGTATTGCCCAGGGCAAAGGCAGAAGTGGTTTAAATTGGTTTTTCCTTTCAGTTTTTTTGGGTCCTCTAGCAACACTTGCTATTGTTGCCATGGAAAAACTACCTGAAATCATTGAGTAATTAACTACATGTGCAAATTTAATATAACCAACCTTATGGGTTAAACCACATGAGTGATATGCCTGTTCGTTGGGGCCTTTGAAACAACGGAGCGCCACTTTTTAGATAAGTTGATATATCACCAGAAATCATACTCAAAATGTTGTTTAATTTAGATTTTGAGTTAATATTAGCATTCCTAATCAATCCTGATTTGTTCGGAGAACAAAATGAATTTATTACAAAAAACCATAATCACCACAGCCCTGTCTTTCACTTTGTTGGCAGCACCGGCAGTGGCGCACCAGACATTTTTGGTGCCGGAAAAATTCAATTCTGCGGTTGGTGAGCAAGTTAACCTGGTTATAACCAGTGCGCTTGCTTACCCCAATAGGGAAGGCGGTCCGAGTTTGGATCGAATTCCGTTTATCCATGTAATCCTAAATGGGCAGAAAATAAAGAATCTGACATTTACAGAAAACGAAACTTACATGAATGCTAGTTTTACTGCGGATAATGCCGGTTTTGCGATAGCCGCAATGAGTTCCAAGCGTAGGTTTGGAGAAATCAAACCCGAAGAGGCCGACTATTATCTTGATTCCATAGGTGTTAATGACGAAGTTAAAGCCGCTTTTTTCGCTCAAGAAGGAACTCCGGCACTTAACCGCAGTTACAACAAGCATACCAAGACCTTCTTTTGTGTTGAAACCTGTGATGGCGGTAAGCAAACAGCTTATAAGGCTGTTGGTCAAGACTTGGAGTTTGTCGCATCAAATGAGGCAGAAAACCATTTCACCTTACTGCTAAATGGTAAACCATTAGTCGACCATGAAGTAACCGTTGTTTCACCGGGGTCAGATGATCTTGAGCTAAGCACTAACAAAAACGGTGGAATTAATTTTGACAGCTCAAAAATGAACTCAGTAATGATGACCGCTGTTTGGGTTACGCTTCCGGAGCAGGCTTCGGGTGTTTATCAGAGCGATTATGCAACGCTTACTGTGGATTTTCCCAAATAATATGCCCACTAGAGCATCCATGAAGCATCCATGAAGTGTCTGTCCCGCATCTCGTCCTTAACACAGATAACTTTTGGTGCGATTACCATGCAATGGAAGCTAAAGGTATAAAGTTCGTAAGAGAGCCAAAACAACAAAGCTATGGAATGGTGGCTGTGTTTGAGGATCTGTATGGGAACCTTTGGGATCTTTTGGAACTGAACAGCGAACACATTATGTCGGCACGAGGTGTTTAGCGAATGTAAACATGTTCCGGTAACGAGGTGGTTTCACCAGACGCAGACGCTGGGCCGGTTAAGTGTCAGCTTGATGTTAATCAAATCAGGCTTGCAAAAGCTTGCTCGGTACCGCTTCACTCACATTTTTTCAATCTATTACAAGATATTTTTGGGCCTTGGAGTAACAAATGGAAATAAAAACAGAAATAACATTCAGTGACTACAGTGATTTTAGTCTTTTAGTTATAAAGGAAATCTCTGAAGGTAAACAATTAAAGTTGTTGAATAATATTTTTAGTACATTTAGTGGGCTATTGCTTTTAATTGTAGTAATACAAACTTATGCCTTTTACAACATTGTTGATCGGGGCATGTTTAAACAAATAGATTACGCGACACTTGCGCTGGTTCTGTGGTTCATTGTTTTTATTTTATACTCGAAATGGTACAAGATGGTGTTTATAAAAAAATCAATCAGTAATGAAGGCGGGACCCTAGGGAAGAATGAATTAATATTTACTAAGGAAAATATTATTGAGAAACACAAGTACTGCGTAAGCACTATCTCATGGTCTGGCGTAATGAAAGCAGTTGAACTTAACGATGTAATTTATATATTCTTGGATATTTCAAGAGCGATTATCATACCTAAACGTTGTCTAGAGAAAAATCAGATGAATGAGTTGTCAAAATTACTTACAGTAAAGGGGATGCTCTAACGAACGTGCAACATGGGTCTAAGCATGGATTTTAGTTGTTCATCATTTCATCTGGAAGGCTATGTGAAAATAGAGAGGTCATAGTAATGGCGATAATTAAAACCCCAGAAATTGCAGAAGTGTTCCGGAGCTATCCGCCACGCATGCGTCAAAAGCTGTTGCGCCTGCGTGAATTAGTTCTGGATGCTGCAGCCGAATCAGAGTGTATTGGACTGGAAGAAACACTTAAATGGGGCGAGCCAAGCTATGTTTGTAAAGGTGGAAGTGCAGTTCGACTGGGCTGGAAAGAAAAAACCCCACATCAGTATATGATGTACTTTAACTGCCAAACAAAGTTAGTGGACACATTCAAAGAGCTTTATAGAGATAAGTTCAAGTTTGAAGGTAACCGAGCCATTGTGTTTGATAAAAATACTGAAATCTCAACCGATGCGCTGAAACATTGCATTAGCTCTAAGCTACCATCGCAGGAAGCACTTGCCTATGCTTGGCAGTTGAGCAAGTCACAAAACCAAGGCATTTACCTGATGAGAATCGTTTTACGAATAGTTGATTTAATCAAATGGAAACCCAGATGAATAAAACTGATCTAGCTGATCTTATTTTTAATAAAATAAAAAGTGAGGAGCGCTCTCTTAGAAGCCAATACGAAAGCACAAAAGATCAAATTGGATATTTGATCATTGACAATCTTCTGCCATCCTCAGTTGCAAAGCAGATAAATAAAGCTTTTCCTGTTGCGGAATCGATGTTGTTGAAAAAAAGTTTGCGCGAATATAAGTATATTGCTGTTCAAATGGATCAATATGCCCCCATCTTGGAGGCCGCGATATTTGCGTTTCAAGACCCCAGAATTGTTGAGCTGATTAAAAATATATGTAGTATAGACTCGCTTTATCCCGATAAAAATTTATATGCTGGAGGTTTATCCCTTATGCGGAAAGGCCAGTTTCTAAATCCTCATATAGATAATTCTCACGAAAAAGATAGAAAACGCTGGCGGGTGTTAAACCTATTATATTATGTCTCCCTCGATTGGGAGGCTGAAAATGGTGGTAATTTAGAGGTATGGCCAAACGGTTTAAAAGAAAAACAGATAACCATTGAGAGCCGCTTTAATCGACTCGCAATTATGGCAACCCATGGGGCATCATGGCATTCGGTTAGCCCAATTGTTGCGGACTTAGAAAGAACATGTGTATCAAATTATTATTTTTCTGACACAGCTCTCAGACCAGAAGATAAGTTCCATGTGACTTCCTTTAGGGGCCGTCCAGAACAAAAAATAAGAGACTTGGTGTTACAGGCAGATGCTGTATTGCGGCAAGCTATCAGAAAAATATTTCCTAAAGGTGCAGTATCTACCGATCATGTATATAAAGCTCCTAATGACCGCTAATATAGCTTTAAACGAACAGCCAAGGCTCGGTTTTTATCATAGAATCTGTTGCTGCATATGGCTTTTATACAGGCTAAATAGTGATTATTAAAAACATAAGCCTACTTGGAAGCGGTTGGCTTGGTCTTCCATTAGCCGAGCATTTTGTTTCTATGGGGATGCATGTTAAAGCGTCAACAACATCAAAGAGCCGCCTCCAGCAGTTGAGATCCTTAAGAATTGAACCGTATATTCTTGATATTGGCCGCTTGCCAGAAAAACATCAAGATTTTCTTAAGGCCAATGTATTAATAATTAACATACCATCCAAAAACATAGAAGGCTTTTGCGATTTGGTTTCTATAATTGAAAACTCGGAAATTAAAAAAGTATTATTTGTTAGCTCTACTTCTGTTTATAAAAATGACAATAAAACCCTATATGAAGCAGATGATAAAGACTTATCACCGAGCCCACTGTTAAGCATTGAAAACCTCTTTAGAGAAAGCACTAGCTTTAAAACCACAATAGTTAGATTTGCTGGCTTAATCGGCTACAATCGAAATCCTGGGAGGTTTTTTGATAAAGGTAGGCTCATTGGTAACCCTGATGCTTATGTGAACCTGATTCATCGTGATGACTGTATTGAAATCATCAGTCAAATTGTTGCACAAAAAGCTTGGGGGGAGACTTTTAACTGTTGTGCTGATACTCATCCCACAAAAAGAGAATACTATACCCAAGCAGCAAAGCAAATAGGCGCGCCCGTTCCCGCATTTGAAAATTCAGCTGCGAAATCTTTTAAAATAATCCGCAATCAAAAAGTGAAACGAGTTTTGAATTACAAGTTTTTACATCCTGACTTATTGAAAATACCTTTAGAGAAAAGCACATAACAAGCCCCAAGCTTTCTCAAATAAAAACGAACGATTTGCTTAGAAATGGTATAGAGTGAACTCTATTCTTGACCGCCACTCATTTAAGGAAAAATTGTGCACTCAAATAAGAATAGTTTTCTAATTATTGCTGCAATTTGTAGTGGTTTAGCCGCCATTGCCCATCTCGGCTGTATTATTTTCGGTGCTGAGTGGTATCGTTTTTTTGGTGCGGGTGAGGCCATGGCAAAAATGGCGGAGGCTGGTCACTGGTATCCAACCGTGGTTACCTTATTTCTTGTAGCGGTGCTTTCTCTCTGGTCTTTATACGCACTTTCAGGTGCGCAGGTAATAGCACGACTGCCATTGCTGCGTTTGGGTTTAGTCGTTATTTCTGCAATTTACATTTTACGCGGGATTGCATTTGTGGCAATAATGCCGGCGTTTCCAGAAAATAGTTTAATGTTCTGGTTTGTAAGTTCGAGCATCTCATTAAGTATTGGTTTGTTATATGCGATTGGTACATTTAAGTCGTGGTCACTATTGAGTGTGAAACACCCCTGATTCGCTGATGATTTCACAATGGAGACAATTAGCGCTATCGAAACAAGGCATGGCAACGCAACAACAGTTTGGCGCTGGCCTGACTGGAGCCCTAAGAGCTATCGAGCAACTTGGTTATGTGCAAATCGATACGCTATCGGTGGTAGAACGCGCGCATCACCATGTACTTTGGAGTAGGGTGGCGGATTATGACTTAGGCCTCCTGAACCAGCTGATCAGCGAACAGCAAATTTTTGAATATTGGTACCATGCCGCATCGTACCTACCCATGCGCGACTATCGATATGCGTTACCGAATATGATGGCTGTGCGCAATGGCGAAAACCGCTATTACACCAATGTCGATAAAAATCTGATGAAGGAACTACTGACCCGCGTGAGTGCAGAAGGGCCGTTACGGTTACGAGATTTTGATATGCGCGACAAACTAAAGGGCTCATGGTGGAGTTGGGGGCCGAGCCGCCGTGCGCTCGACAAGTTGTTTATGCAGGGTGATCTGATGGTTTGTGGGCGCAATGGCATGGAAAAAACTTATGATATTTCTGAACGCTGTTTGCCAAAAGATATTGACCTTAGCCTGCCCACGCTGCGTGACTATGCCGTTTATTTATTTGACACCACACTTAGAGCGCATGGTGTATTCACCTGGAAGCAGCTATTACACCTAAAGACGGGTAAACCCATGCGCGACACAATGCGCGAAGTTCTCGAGGAGCGTATCGATGCTGGCGTGGTAACAGCGTTCGATATCGCCGGTGCTCCAAGCGTATATGTAGACAGCAAGGCACTAGGACAAGTATCGGCAACAAATACTGTAGTAAAAATTCTGTCGCCATTTGATAATGTACTGATCCACCGCGATCGTTTGAGTGCATTGTTTGGCTTCGACTACCGGATGGAATGTTATGTGCCGGCGGCTAAGCGTGTGTTTGGCTACTTTAGCCTACCCATTCTTTACGGCAACCAGTTCGTTGGTAGAATCGACTGTAAGGCCCATCGAGCAGAGCAGCGTTTTGAAGTTTTAAGCTTAAATTTGGAAGATACTACGCTTGATCGGGACCAGTTCTTCCCCGCTTTAAACGGTGCACTACAAAGGCTCGCCGACTTCAATAAGTGCCCAGTGCTTGATGAAAATGTGGTTGTTGCACTTGCGGTCACTCAATAGATAAAATTGGACGGGTTTGAAAACCAGGGGTTTTTTTCTGCAGGGTTTCTGTGTGATAATTAGACAGCCTTTGAGAATATAACCACAAGAAAATTGATGATATGCTGATTGAGTGGATAGCTCAATATGCTGAAAGAAATGATGCTTTCTCAATGGCCGCGCACCAAAACTTTTATGAAAATTACAGTGGCAAAAAACAACTGGTAAAAAAAATTTACTGTTCGAATAACAACTTGATACTGATGTTGGAGAATCTATGAAAATCTCAGATATTGACAGAGTGAATAACTTTTTGGCCGATTTGCAGCTTATGTCACCTGACAAGTTGGAAATAATTGAAATCGTGCGCAAGATGTTTCTCAGTGCAAATGACCAGATTACTGAAGAGATTAAATATGGTGGGCTAGTATTTAGCCTTTCCAGCGTATTAATTGGCGGTGTGTTTCCTTACAAAGAGCATGTATCTATCGAGTTTAGTGAGGGTGTTGATTTTCCTGATCCGGCCGCAGTATTGGAAGGAAAGGGCAAGAGAAGAAGGCATTTAAAAATATTTAGCAAAGCAGATGTGAATGCTAAAGATGCTGGTGTATTTGTGGCAGAGTCCATAAAAAGAAATGTGTAAAGCTTATAGCAGCTTCAGTATTTGCTGGAAGCCACACTTATTATAAAAATAGCTAGCTTTCGAGTTAGACATATAAAACCAAAAAGGAATATATCATGATTTACGATGACTTCATTCGTCAAATATTACTTGCTGCTACCGGCGGTATTTTCATATTTTTTGCTCTTTGGGCTATAGTTAAACCTGATTTGTTAGCGAGTCTGCTGGGTTACGAATTAAAAACTAAAAATGCATTTAGTGAGTTCCATGCTATTTATGTTGGGGTTTTCATCGCGCAAGCATTATTATGCGCGCTGGCGTTCACGCGCATTGAAGATGCAATCATTGGTGATCTAGTCGCAGTATTTCTATTGGCTCAGCCCGCTGGTAGATTGCTAGCAGGTTTGCGCCGAGGATTTCCGTCAGGGTTTATGCGAGTGCTATTCGCAATGGAATTTGTTGGCGGCATTGTGCTTCTGGTCGTGCGCCCTAGCATCTAACAAAATAGATTAAACCACCTGACCACAGCACCAACCGGATGCCCAGGCCCATTGGAAGTTATAACCGCCTAACCAGCCGGTTACATCAAGCACTTCACCAATGAAATACAGGCCGCCTACACTGTTGCTTTCAAAGGTTTTAGATGAAACAGCATGGGTATCTACGCCGCCAAGAGTCACTTCTGCGGTTTTATAGCCATCGGTATTTGATACCTTTGGTTGCCAGTGATGGAATGTGTTAATAATGGTATTTCGTTGCTGCGTTGAGTACTGCCGTGCGGGCTGGTTGTCAAATTCCTGTAGCCAGTGCTCCACCAGTCGCCGCGGTAATATTCTGCTGAGATGGGTTGCAAGCTGGGCGTTATCAAGCTGCCACTCGGACCAAAGTTTTTGCAGGTCATAGTCCGGTAAGAGATCAATCTCAAGCTGTAAACCCGGCTGCCAATAACTTGAAATTTGCAAGATAGCCGGGCCACTAATGCCTTTGTGGGTGAATAGCATGGCTTCCTTAAATGTCATTCCCCCACAGTTGGCTGAGACATCCAGTGATAGGCCGGCTAAGGAAGCAAGGCTGCCTTGTAGGGATTCATTAAGGTGCAGACCAACCAACCCTGGACGGGTGCTTAGTAAGGGAATATCGAACTGTGTCGCTAATTGATAGCCAAAACCACTGGCACCCATGCGTGGAATCGATAAACCACCACTGGCTACCACCAAACTCTGGGTATGGACTTGTTGCTGAGCAGCAGCGTTTTCGATAGTTAGCTCAAATCCTCCAGCAGCTTGCTTGCTGACTTTGCTGCAGTGGCTGTGGGTTTTAATGCTTACCCCAGCACTATTGCATTCGCTCTGTAACATATCCAGAATATCAGCTGACTTGTGGTCACAAAACAATTGGCCGTTGGCAATAGTGTCGGTTTTTTCATGGTATGGAATTTTGTGCTTATCTACCAACTCAAGAAAATCAAAAGGGGTATAACGAGCCAGTGCAGACTTGCAGAAATGCGGATTGGTAGATAGATAATTTATGGCACTAACATCCAGATTGGTAAAATTGCAGCGGCCACCGCCAGACATCAGAATTTTTTTGCCAATTTTATTGGCATGGTCAATAACTAGGGTGCGGCGCCCACGTTTGCCCGCTTCTATGGCACACATCAGACCGGCAGCCCCAGCACCGATAATAACTACATCAAATTCCAACTTTTTCGGCATTGATTAATAATCGAAAAACTGCAATTCTGCCAACTCGCCCTCAAGCTGATTCTGACAGCAGTTATCGCCTTGCTGTTGAGCCAGTTCTTCAGCCAATGTATGTGCTTTGTTAAGGTTTTGCCGGTAGTATTCAATTCGAGTAGCGGCAGGCAGGGCAAAGGGCTCAACCTGTGAGATATCTAAGGCACAAGCAACACTAAGGCAATCGCTCAGTGGTATTTGGTTTTTATGTTCCCAGGCACCGGAGCATAAATCGAAATCATAAAGACTGAGGAAGCGATAACCATGGTCGGCAAGAAACTCTACCGCTTCAATAATATAATCGGTTTCAGCGGCATCCATGGTGTAATGAAAACCTACCCGACACCAACCAGGCTTTATCCCACCATAGCCTTCGCGCACCCAGTGGCGGTGTTTTTCGGATTCTTTTAGGTCGATTCCCAATAGGGTATGTCCGTAAGGCCCGGCGCAGGAACAACCGGCGCGGGACTGGATGCCGAATAAATCATTCAATAGTGCAGTGAGTAACTTGGGGTGTAAATAACGCCCTCTAGGCGAGCGGATATTGAAAGACACGATACCCACTCGTTTTTCTGGGTCGGTATTTCCCATAATCTCAATTTGCGGATGTGCTAACCAACGAGTAAATGCTTGCTGTAGCATTTTCTGTTCGTATTCTTCGATGGTAGCTGGGGTGATTTCATCTTTAATTTGGAAGGTCAGCGCAGCTTTGATTAATTGTAAAACACCTGGAGTTCCCGGTTTTTCCCGCTCCTCAATATCGGCAATAAAGTCCTGATCCAATGGGCTCACATAATCAACAGTCCCGCCGGCAGCAAGAGTAGGGGGTAGGTCGCGGCGGTATAGCTGCTGTTTAAATACCAAAATCCCTGATGATCCTGGACCACCCAGGAATTTATGCGGTGAGATAAATACGGCATCAAGGCTTGGGTCGCTGCCGTCAGCATCCATTGGCGGATCCATATTGATTTCTACATACGGTGCGCTGGCTGCATAGTCAAACACCGCAATAGCATTGTGTTTGTGCAGCAAACGGGCAATATCGTGTACCGCTGAAATCCTACCGGAAACATTCGATGCCGCTGAAAACGAACCGATTCGATAACGATCTAAATAGCGTGGGTCCTGAAGTAATTCCTCAAGGTGAAGCAGGTCAATACCACCGCTGGCATCCAAATTGACTTCAACCACGGTTGCCATTCCCTGACGCCAGGAAATCTCGTTGGAATGATGTTCGTATGGGCCGACAAAAACAACGGGTTGGCGTTGCTGGTGGTGTTGTCTGAACGCATCGGCTTTTTCCTCACCGAAAAAATCATTCAGGCAGTGGTCTAGCTTTTCTCGACTCACTGGGGCTAAGGAGATGCCGAGGATTTGCTGTAACTTGTCGATAGCACCGGTTGCACCTGTACCGTGAGCAATAATGCGTCCATCGGGCCCTGCGTTAACCGATTTCTTGATCGCAGTCTCGGCCTGTTGCAGTAGGCGGGTCATACTGCGGCCGGTAATATCATCTTCAGTATGGGTATTGGCGTAGTTCCGCTGCAGCGATTGCAGATATTTTTCCACGAAACTCAGGCAACGGCCGGATGCAGTGTAGTCGCAATACACCATAAGACGCTCGCCAAACGGTGTCGTAAAGCTTGAATCTATACCGATAATTTGTTGCCGTAAGAATTCTGGCGTTAGCTTTGTATTCATTAAAATACCTGATTTAAGACTGCTAAAGATGTGAATTGCCAATCATCAGGAATTATACCCTCATTTTGCAGAGTCAAACATCAGAGTCAAACCACAAACCGGTTATCGATCTTTTATTGAAGCAAAAACAGCGATCGTAGGTTATATTATTGGGTATTACAACCAAGTACGGCTACATCAGCACAATGGTGGTAAAGCACCTAATGTTGCAGAGGCAGACTATTGGGCTGAATACTATTCCGTGGCCAAAATAACTTGACCACTACAGTTTGCCGTGACCCCGATGTTTGCCGCTCAACGAGTTGTCGTTTAACTTAATGACATTGGTGCTTGATGCGTTTTGAGTATTGATGTTTATATGTTGTTAAATTAAAGAGTTCTTTGAAGGAAAGATAAATATGTCGGTTCGAAAAATAATTAAAGAGGCGTCTATTCTGTACATTGAAGATGATGCCGTCACCAGAAAACAGTTATCAAAATATTTCAAATCACAATGCCGCGTGTTATATACGGCTGTAGATGGACAGGAGGGATTTGAGCTGTATCAAAAATATGCCCCTGACATTGTTATTACGGATATTGAAATGCCTAAATTAAATGGGCTGGAGATGGCAAAAAAAATTAGAAAACAATCTTTATCCACTCAGATAATCATTATTACCGCCTACAAAAAAGATGAATATTTACTGCAAGCAGTCAATTTACAGCTCACTCAGTATCTATTAAAACCACTCAGTATTGAGAAAATCACCAATGCGCTTAAGCTGTCTTCCAACTATCTGAATTGTAAAAACAAAAATACAAAAAAAATCATCACCAATAATGGATATTATGATACTTACACCAAGGAACTTGTTCGCAATGGTCAGATAGTTAATTTGTCAAAACATGAAAGAGGGTTAATCGAATTGTTGCTGGAAAAGCATCCAGCGCCTGCATCCTATGAAGCTATTAATGCAAGAATTTACGATTATTGTGGTTCAAAAAATGCGATGAAGCTTTTAATCAGCGCATTAAGGAAAAAAACTAAAAAGGAATTTATTGTTAATGTTTCGGGGTTTGGTTATAGATTGAATCCTGAAGGTGACGGCTAATTATGCTTTTTTTAGGTTTTTACTTTGGCACTTTAGCAATGGTATGTTTATATAATTTTCATTGGTATAACGTCACCAAAGAAAAAAGCTATCTGTATTTAGCTATTTTTAAGGCGCTTCTAATACTGGTAACGCTTCAGACTACCCAGATTGTAGTAAGCAATGAATTTTTGATTATTTTAAATACTAATATCATATTTATTTATGTTTTGTTATTTTCGAGAGAATTTTTAGCGCTAAATATCAACGCTAAAAAGATAAATATTACACTAGTGTCCCGTTAACTTTCATAGCATAACCATTTGATTGGGATCCGCAACCCTGCCAGGAGGCGGGTCTCCTCGAAGCAAGGCCATCATATCCCTTTTTTCGAACAAGTTGAGCTGCAATAAG
>JAKITM010000068.1 GCA_021648045.1 Lysobacterales bacterium | reverse complement strand
TTAATTTAGGAAACCAAGAAAACATTACGATAATAGCTTGGCAAAATCATCGTAAAAGTGCCAAATCGTATGATAGTTAATTTGGGAAAAGTTGCGGGGGTAGTTTGGGCGGCTACAGTCAAAAGTGCCAAATCGTATGATATTTAATTTGGGAAAAGTTGCGGTGGTAGAGTGGCTCGCTACAATTAACTTGACCGCTTCGATTAATTATTTCCATCCTCCACCTCTTAATACCAACTCTACAGTAGATACCTGTTGTTTGGTGTTTTGCATATTAACATCTAGTGTTAGGATATACTCTTTAGAATTATCTGGTAAAAAATAACTATGATTACGGGAATAAATAAAAGCACCACTTTTATTGTTGGCTTGTTGTGACCATGTTAGTGAGCTTATTTTTTTATTGCTCATTGCGGTAATTATTTCATTATTATCCATTAATTTAAAAGAAATAACTGCATTATTTGGTCTTGTTTCTGATAGTTGATAGGCGATCTTTGTCGGTTTGTCAAAAACAAAAGATAAACCAATTGTAAACCTTGTTGACGGTAGATTTTTTAATTTAAACTTATAACTCTTTTTTTGATTAAGATTAATTTCTCCAAGATTAAGAATAAATCTATGGGTGGCTACTTTGGAACCTTTATCAATAAAATCCCCGTCACCTGTATATTGCAAGTCACAACCTGCCATTACAAATAATAAAAGAATACAGCAAAACATTTGTTTTAATATGTTTAAATTTTTCATGCTTTTCCTTTAGTGTTATTTCCATCCCCCACCTGTTAATACCAACTCTACAGTAGACATTTGTTCTTTTTTGGTATTTTGCATGTTGACATCAAGTATGAGAATATATTCTTTAGAGTTGTCTGGTAAAAAATAACTATGATTACGAGAATAAACAAAAGCACCACTTTTATCTTTAGCTGGCTGAGACCATGTTAATGAGTGAATTTTTTTATTGTTCAATGTAGTAATCACTTTATCATCATCCATTAATTTAAAAGAAACAACTGCATTATTTGGTCTTAATTCTGGTTGTTGATGGTAGACCTCTGTTGGGTTTTCAAAAACAAAAGAGAAACCAATTACAAATGTTTCTGTCGGCAAATTTTTTAATTTAAACTTGTAACTTTTCTTTTGATTTAGATTAATTTTTCCAAGGTTAAGAATAAATCTATCCGCAGATCTGAAACCATTATCAATTAAGTGCCCATCACCTGTGTATTTCAAGTCACAACCTACCCAAGCTGCCATTACATATAATAAAATAATACAACAAAATATTTGTTTTAATATGTTTGGTTTTTTCATGTTTCTCCTTTAATTGGGGGCAGGTGGATCATCATTTATACCAGGAGCAATACCTAAAGTGCAGCTCTCCCCGTTACTTCTTTCTGTTTCCTATAAACGAAAAACCTGCAATAACACTAAAAGGAAAAGCGACAAATATTCCAAGAATCGCACCAGATAATAATTGATGTAAACTCGGCAACATACCCCCTGTGTCAGGATAGTTGTCGCCTCTAATATTTCATTAAGAGGTAGACAATAATGCGTACAATACATAATCAATCATTTAAAAAGCAGGCTGTAGAAAAGACCCTGAGTTGGTCGCGATAAAAATGAAACGGCTGACTAGATCTTCGTCATATAAAAGAGATGCCCGAGCCGGGGTCTAGCCTCTTTAAGCTTTATTTATTCAAAACCTTAGCAAGAAAGTGCCCCGTCCAAGATTTTTTCTCTTTGGCAACATCTTCCGGCGTACCAGTAGCAATAATTTGCCCGCCTTTGTCGCCGCCTTCAGGACCTAGGTCGATTACCCAGTCTGCGGTTTTAATCACATCCAGATTGTGTTCAATAACCACAACGGTATTGCCGTGATCACGCAGGCGATGCAAGACTTTAAGTAATTGCTTAATATCATGGAAATGCAGGCCGGTGGTTGGCTCATCAAGAATATATAGGGTTTGTCCAGTGTCGCGTTTTGATAGTTCTTTGGCCAGCTTTATCCGTTGGGCTTCGCCCCCGGATAAGGTTGTCGCACTTTGGCCCAAAGTAAGGTAGCTAAGCCCGACATCCATTAAAGTTTGTAATTTACGTGCAATGGTTGGCACGGCCTCGAAAAACGGTAGCGCATCTTCAACCGTCATTTTCAGGACTTCATGGATGTTTTTGCCCTTATACACTACGCTCAGAGTTTCACGGTTATAGCGTTTGCCTTGGCAGACATCGCAAGGTACATAGATATCCGGGAGAAAATGCATTTCCACCCGAATAAGGCCATCACCCTGACAGGCCTCACAGCGACCGCCTTTTACATTGAAACTGAATCGCCCGGGTTTATAACCCCGGGTGCGGGCTTCGGTGGTGGCGGTAAATAATTCACGAATGGGAGTGAACAGTCCGGTATAGGTTGCCGGGTTTGAGCGTGGGGTACGGCCGATGGGGCTTTGATCAATATCCACAACTTTGTCGAAAAGATCCAGGCGTTCCACTGATGCATATGCGGAGGGCTCTGCGTTACTGCCGTAGAGTTCACGCGCAACGATTCGATGCAGAGTGTCGTTGATCAGAGTCGACTTGCCGGAACCGGAAACTCCGGTAACACAGGTAAGCAACCCTGCCGGAATATCCAAATTGACTGATTTTAGGTTATGCCCTGTGGCACCTTTTAGGCGAAAAATTTGCTGTTTATCGGCGACATTGCGAGTCGCTGGAATCGCAATCGATTTTTTGCCGGAAAGGTATTGCCCGGTTAGCGAGTTTTTATCTTTCAGCATGTCTTCAGGAGTGCCGGAAAAAATAATTTCACCCCCATGTACACCAGCGCCAGGGCCAATGTCTACAACAAAATCGGCACTAAGGATAGCTTCCTCATCGTGTTCAACCACGATAACGGTATTACCGATATCACGCAGTCGTACCAATGTTTCAAGCAGGCGTGCATTGTCGCGCTGATGCAAGCCAATAGAGGGTTCATCAAGAATATACATCACCCCGACCAGACCCGCACCAATTTGGCTAGCGAGACGGATTCGTTGAGCTTCGCCGCCGGATAAAGAATCCGCACGCCGGTCAAGGGTGAGGTAGTCGAGGCCAACATTAACCAGAAACTGTAGTCTGTCCTGTACTTCTTTGACGATTTTTTCAGCAATTTCACCGCGACTACCGGCAAGTTTCAGTTGACTGAAAAACTCCAATGAGTGTTCAATTGGCCAGGATGTTACCGTTGGTAGGTCGGTATTTTTAATAAATACATGCCGTGCCGAGCGGTTCAGGCGTTTACCTTCGCAGGCAGGACAGGGTTGCTGGGAGATGTATTTAGCCAGCTCTTCACGCACAATGCGCGAGTCGGTTTCATGGTAGCGACGGTCAAGGTTGGGGATAATACCGCTGAAGCTGTGGGTGCGAGATTTACCGCCTTTGTCATTTAAATAACGGAAACGAATTTCTTCATCACCGCTGCCAAAAAGAACAATATGTTGAATTCGTTCGGGCAGCTCTTCAAAGGGTAGTTCAAGATCAAACTTATAGTGGTTTGCCAGTGACTGAATCAGCTGGAAATAATAGGCATTGCGACGATCCCAGCCGCGCACAGCGCCCCCGGCGAGGCTGAGGTGCGGGTTTTTAACCACCCGTCTGGGATCAAAAAATTGACTAACCCCAAGGCCGTCACACTCACCGCATGCACCATTAGGGTTGTTGAAAGAGAACATCCGTGGTTCCAGTTCTTGCAGGCTGTATTCGCACTCAGGACAGGAATAGCGGGAGCTGAACATTAGGGGCTCGAAGCTAGCTTTTTCCATCGGTGCCACAAGGGCGATACCATCGGTCAATACCAAGGCGGTTTCCAGTGATTCTGCGAGTCTTTGTTTCATGTCCTCACGCACACGAAAGCGATCAACCACGACTTCAATGGTATGTTTTTTGCGCAGTTCCAACACCGGTACTTCTTCTAAGTCATAGATTACGCCATCAACCCGGGCGCGGATAAAGCCCTGCGCTCGCAGTTCATCAAATAACACCGCGTGCTCGCCTTTGCGGTTGCGTACTACCGGTGCCAGCAGCATGGCTTTATCGCCTTCCGGCAAGGTCAGTATTTGGTCAACCATCTGGCTGATGGTCTGGGCATCCAAAGGTAGGGCATGGTCGGGGCAGCGGGGTGTCCCCACACGGGCGAATAGCAGGCGCAGATAGTCATAAATTTCAGTAATCGTGCCGACGGTTGAACGGGGGTTGTGGGAAGTTGATTTCTGTTCAATTGAAATAGCCGGTGAAAGCCCTTCAATATGATCGACATCGGGTTTTTCCATCATCGACAAAAATTGCCGCGCGTAGGAAGATAATGATTCCACATAGCGGCGCTGACCTTCGGCATAAATAGTATCAAAAGCAAGAGAGGATTTACCAGAACCAGACAGGCCGGTAATCACAATGAGTTTGTCGCGCGGCAGGTCAATGTCAATGTTGGCCAGGTTATGCGTTCGTGCGCCACGTATCTGTATGAATTCCATAGAGTAATTGCCTTGATGATGCGTTGGTCCCGGTGTTGATATGCGGTGACCAGTGATAGAATGCTGAACCGAGTAATATAACACTCTAGGCTTTGGGTTGCCTGTAACAATTTAGTTTCATTTCATATACAAAACTTATTCAAACTTGTGTTAAAATGGTCGGCTCGTTGATTGACTGACGGCAAATTTTCCGGTAATATTCCGTCTCTTTTGTCGCGCCTTTAGCTTAAGTCATAGTTATGTCATAGCTATGTCATATGTTTGGGTAAATTTTGCACGGAGCAAAAACCATGTACGCTGTATTTAAAACGGGTGGTAAGCAGTATCGAGCCACCACTGGTGATATTCTAAAAATCGAAAAAATCGAAGCCGAAACAGGCGCACTCATTGACCTGGACGAAGTTCTTATGGTTGGTGAAGGTGACGATATTCAGGTTGGTGCCCCGTTCCTTGAAGGTACAAAGGTTACTGCCAAAGTATTGGAGCAAGGTCGTCGTGACAAAATTACGATTATCAAGTTCAAGCGGCGTAAGCATCATCGTAAGCAGGCGGGTCACCGTCAGTACTTTACCTGTATCCAGATTGAAGATGTAGTCACTGCTGGCAAGAAAGCCGCTAAAAAGGCTGCTCCGAAGAAGGCTAAGGCTGAAAAACCTGCGAAAACAGAAGCTGTATCAGCTCCGCGTTTTCTTGATGCCGCTATTGACGGTAAGCCGGATGATCTGAAAAAGATCTCAGGTGTAGGTCCTGTACTTGAAGGTAAATTGAACAACTTGGGCATTTATCACTTCAGTCAGGTTGCCGCATTTACTGTTGAAGAAATTGAGCAGATTGATGCAGAATTGAATTTCAAAGGTCGTATTGACCGTGATGACTGGTTAGGTCAGGCGAAAGCGCTGGCAGCCGGTTCAGATGCTGAATAAGGAATAAGGAGAACTCGTCATGGCACATAAAAAAGCTGGTGGTAGTACTAATAACGGTCGCGATTCAAATCCTAATTATTTAGGGGTTAAAAAATACGGCGGCGAAACAGTACTTGCAGGTAATATTCTTGTTCGTCAACGCGGTACCCGTTTTCATGCTGGTACCAATGTAGGTGTTGGTAAAGACCACACTCTATTTGCATTGGCCGCAGGTAAAGTACAGTTTCAACAGAAGGGTAAACCTTTACGCAAATTCGTAAGCATTGTTAACGATTAAGCAGTTCTCATTGTTTGGTATTTAAAAAACCCCGCCATGGCGGGGTTTTTTATGGAAACTGGATTTCCGTCTCCCGCTCCGCAAGGGCAGGCTCCGCGAGGGGGCAGGGTTCACGGGAATGACGAGGTGTTGTGGAAATGCGAATAACAATTGTCCGGAAACCAGACAAACAACACAAAAAATCAAATCAACCCATTTATTGGTAAACTAGCGTAATGAAATTTGTAGATGAAGTCACAATTAAGGTTGCCGCCGGTAAAGGTGGTGGCGGTTCGGCGTCTTTTCGTCGGGAAAAATACATTCAGTACGGCGGTCCCGATGGTGGCGACGGTGGTCGTGGTGGCAGTGTTTGGCTGGTGGCGAGTTCCGGTATCAATACACTGGTCGATTTTCGCCATGCTAAGTCTTTTAAGGCAGAAAACGGCAGTTCTGGCAGCGGTGCCAAAATGAGCGGGAAAAGCGGTGAGGAGGTAGAGATTAAAGTTCCTGTAGGGACTCTGGTCTTTGTCCTAGAGACCGATGAGCAGATTGGCGACCTTACCGAAGATGGTGACCGTTTATTGGTTGCCCGTGGCGGCAAGGGCGGCCTGGGCAATGTGCATTTTAAGAGCTCAACCAACCGTTCACCTAGAAAAACCACACCCGGTGTAGAAGGCGAAGAGCGCGAACTGCTACTCGAATTGAAAGTACTTGCCGATGTTGGTTTACTGGGGTTTCCTAATGCTGGTAAATCCACCCTGATTTCGGCAGTCAGTGCCGCCCGGCCTAAGGTTGCTGACTATCCTTTTACTACGCTCTATCCAAACCTTGGCGTGGTTCGTATCGGGCATGACCAAAGTTTTGTTATCGCCGATATTCCCGGAATTATCGGTGGGGCGGCAGAAGGCGCAGGCCTGGGAATTCAGTTTCTCAAACATTTACAACGAACCCGGGTGTTATTGCACTTGGTGGAGCTAGCGCCGCTGGATGAAAATATTGATCCAGCTGAACAGGTGTTGGAATTAACCCATGAACTAGGTAGTTTCGATGCGGAGTTATTAAATAAACCCCGCTGGCTGGTATTTAGCAAAGCTGATGTTTTGACCGCCGATGAGGCGAAATCTCGGGCTAAAGCCATATTGAAAAAACTCGATTGGCAACACCCCTGGTATGTGATTTCATCAGTGGCGCGAACCGGCCTTGATCGGTTGATGACTGATATACAGCTGGCTTTTGAAGAGCAAAAAGAGCGTGAGGAGCAAGAGCTAGCTTTAGCTGCCATAGAGACCGAGGATTCTTTGTAAAGCAATCAAGCGGTGTATTCCTGTATCTTGACCGATCAACAACCAACAGGAGATACACATCAGCAAAGCAAGCCAGAACTATTGCTATAGGTTTTATTTTAAACATACCAAGCTTGCACTCAATCACCTCGCTTTTGAGTCAATTGACTCATTGCTCTGTCAGCAATCACTGACTTTCACTCGTGGTAAAATCGGGAATAGCTCTATTTGATGACTGTTCTTGGGTTTTGGGTTTTCCTCTGAAGTAGGACAAGGATTAATAACCCGCGTGCCTGTATAGATCCCGAGGTATCTCGAAACTCATCCTGGACCGGAACATCGAATAGTTCCAAAGTAAGAGTCCGAATATATGTCAGCAGACTCCCTTTACTTTAATCACCTAGCAGCAATAATTAAAATAACGAAAAGCTTAGAAACTTAGGATGGATACCTTCGTCCTTGAAAGTGCTAATTCAACTGAAAAACCCCTTGACTGGAAGGAGTCGTACATATATGTTCTTGGGGTTTTTTTGCATCAAAAGTTGAGCCGCGTGATATACTCATTTGCTACTCAATAAGACAAAAGATTGCTTGCCTGAAGTATTCAGTTGACCACAAATAACCACAAAGTCTAAAAAAATATTACAGAGGGGTAATATGAATACAAAATTTCTAAAAAAAACCTTTGGCCTAAGAGTCATAATTTTTCTTTCAGCGTTTATTTGTACTACTGTATCGGCGCAGATACAGAATCAGGGAGCTCTTTTCCGTGTGTCTCTGGTAGTTTTCAGTAGTGATTTTTCTGTCTATGATGTAGTAAGCAATACTTGGGCAACCCTAACTCCGTTTTACACCGGCGCCCAACTTGCAGCCAGTGATGATGG
Source organism: Lysobacterales bacterium (assembly GCA_021648045.1). Lineage (GTDB taxonomy): Bacteria > Pseudomonadota > Gammaproteobacteria > Xanthomonadales > SZUA-36 > SZUA-51. The sequence goes on along the minus strand of JAKITM010000068.1, from coordinate 4,400 downwards.
GCGTTTATTTGGTTGGAACAGAACCGTTGGTGCTATCCAGCAATATGACTCGGTTAGTGACTCATGGAGTACGGTCCAAATTACTCCACCTGGAGCCAGTGGCAGGTATGGCAACCTTGAGTTCATTGCAAATGGTGAGTGGGTATATACAGAGTCACAGTCATCAACTTTGCATTATACCGTTAATGGTGTTTGGCAAACGCTAACACTACCGTTTACTGCAAGCGCAATTGGCGATTATGATTCCACAACAAATACCCTAATGATCGGTGAATATTTCTTTTCCCGTTTCTATTCCATTAATATGGACACCCTTCAAATTACTGGTTTTTTACAAGATTTCTTAATTACCGGTGAAAGAAGGCGCTGTGGTGAAATACATAACGGCAGGTTTTACTATCAGGGTGGATCTAAACCAGTTAAAAGTATTGACCTTGCCAATAATGGACTTCCACCTGTGGACCTCACACCGGGTATTTTTTTTGAAAGTTGTGCAACTAGTGGATCTGAGGATGTGATTTTTTTAAATGACTTGAATGGAGTTAACTTATGGAAGGTTGACTTAAATACTCAGGCAGTAACTAACTTAAGTTCGCATACCTCTATCGGTAACAACTCAAGTATCACATGGGCCGGTATTACTATGTTTGTGCCAACACCACCCGCCCTTCCTGCACGCGCTATACCGGTATTAAATCTAGCTGGATTAATTACGATGATCTTGTTTATGGCTACAACTGCTTGGTTTGCAAGAAGAAGGAACAATAGTGGATAGACCCGAATGGCACTAAGTTAAGCCATTCTTGCATTGATTCAACACCCTCTGATTTGGCTTTAAACAAGGGTTAAGTCATTGATAGGTCACATGGTAAAGACCCTTAACTTAGTGCCATTCGGGACAGCATATAACTTATCTGTATGATTAGATAAATCTTAAAGGTAGACTGGCTATGGATTGCATTTTCGAGGCAAAAGAGCATATCGAAACTTGCTGGAGAGCTATAGAAAAGTGCTCAATTGATGGGTTGGCTCAGTCTCAATTTGTTGGAGCAATGTTATATGTGGCTTTCAATCATTGTGATGGCATTCAAACTTTAGCTCAGAAAAAGAATTTTGCATCAGCATACGCCTTAGTAAGGCCGATGCTTGAAACATCATTTCGTGCAATATGGTTGCATAGTTGTGCAACTGATGAGCAAGTGCAAAATTGCATGGAAAAAGATAGATGGGAAAGTGCTTGGAATCTGATTCTGGAAATTGAAGAGAAAAATGATAATGCTCCCATATTATCAGGCATCTGGAGCGATGCTCGACCTAGGTTACATAGTTATACACATGGTGGGGTCGAGATTGCTATCCGGCAACTGGGTAATGAAAGTTCAATTGCGCCAAATTTGTCAGATCTAGAGGTTTTTCAATTAATGCAAACTGTTGGTTTTGTTTCCTGGATGGTATTGGGTGAAATTATAAATTTATCTAAAAATGAGAGCCAGCTCGGGGTTTTTGAGAAATTAGGCGAAGGCCTATCAGAGTGGGCTTTTAACCGGGAAAGACAGCCTTTGCAATAAGCTGTATACAGCTTTGATTGTAATCTATTAAGAAACTGGACTGATTAAGAAGGAATAAAATGGTAAACAGTAAGAATAATTTTGAAGCCACATTGTTTAATACAGCTGATCGATTAATAAAAAATATTGATGCTGCTGAATATAAAAATGTGGTATTGGGGGGATTACCCAAGATACTAGATAGTCTATTAATGGTAGAGATAAAGGATGGGCTGTGTTATTGGTACCCCCACATTCTGTATGACTTGCAGCTTGTTAGGTGAATAATATGCCATAGGTATAGATAAAATGTATACCGTAATAAAAAAAGCCCCGAAACCGGGGCTTTTTTAATACTTATATCAAAGCAGTCTGTACTTAAGCCATAGCCCTGATATGAGTGTTCAGGCGAGACTTATGCCGTGCCGCTTTGTTGCGGTGCATAATGCCCTGTGATACTGAGCTGTCGATGGCAGGAACGGCGGCTTTATAGGCTGCTTCAGCTGCTGCTTTATCGCCACTTTCAATGCTGTTGATTACTTTCTTAATCGAAGTGCGTACGAAAGAGCGTTTAGATGCATTTGCCATCCGGTTGCGTTCTCCCTGACGGGCGCGCTTGCGAGCTGATAGACTATTAGCCACGGTTAACTCCAAAAAATATTTGTTCATAAAAGAGCCGGAAATTATCCTCTTCTTTGCCACTATTGTCAATTAAAATAAACCTATAGTCTGTCTGGAAAAGACCATGAGAAAAGATAAGCAGAACAATAGATTAAGCAAGCGCCAGGAAGCCGTTTTTTGAAGCTGCTGAAATCTACCGCTTTAGTTAGCTCAATGACCTTTATTTCAAGGGTTTTAGGGCTATTGCGCGAAATTGTTTTCGCCCGGTGGTTCGGTGCGAGTGCGGCAACGGATGCCTTTTTTGTTGCTTTTAAGATACCTAATTTTTTGCGGCGTTTGTTTGCCGAGGGCGCATTTTCACTGGCTTTTGTGCCGATTTTGTCAGAATATCGGCAAAAGGGCGATCAACAGGCACTTAAATCCTTAATCGATGCAGTAACCGGCACACTGATGTCGGTATTGTTGGTGATAACCGCGATTGGTATTTTTGCGGCGCCAGCCATTATGATGGTGTTTGCGCCCGGTTGGTATATTGATGGTCGTGAGTCTTTCGAGCTTGCCACCCAAATGCTGCGGATTACCTTCCCTTATATTCTGCTGATTTCACTTACAGCACTGGCTGGCGGAATTTTAAACACTTTTGAACGCTTCCTGCTACCAGCGCTTACCCCGGCATTGCTGAATATTTCCTTTATTACCGCAGCAATTTGCTTTTCCGACAAGTTTGAACAACCCGTAGAGGCTCTCGCCTGGGCGGTTCTGGTGGCAGGCTTTCTGCAATTGCTGGTGCAGTTCCCGGCACTAGCCCGCCACGGCTTAATGCCCCGGCCGCGGTTTAACTGGAAGCATTCGGGTGTCCGTCGAATCCTCAAATTAATGATTCCGACCTTAATCGGCTCATCAGTGGCTCAAATAAACCTGTTATTTGATACCCTGATAGCATCGTTTTTGATTGTTGGCAGTGTTTCCTGGTTGAGCTATTCCGATCGCTTAATGGAATTTCCCATTGGCGTTTTTGGGGTGGCATTATCAACGGTAATTCTTCCTAGTTTGGCACGTAAACATACCGCAACCGACACCCGGGCCTTCTCCGCTACCATCGATTGGGCCTTGCGTGTAGCACTGGTTATTACCATCCCCGCGGCAGTGGCATTGGCGGTACTAGCGGTTCCATTATTGGCGACTATGTTCCAGTATCAGGCGTTTAGCGCAAATGATGTGTATATGTCTTCCTTATCACTAATGGCCTATGCAGCGGGCTTGCCAGCCTTTATTGCGATTAAAGTTTTAGCCCCGGGATTCTATGCTCGCCAGGATACAAAAACACCGATGAAAATCGGTATATTCGCATTAGTGATTAACATGGTATTCAATCTGGCATTTGTCGGCAGCATGTTATGGCTGGATATTCCCGGCGCACATGCAGGGCTTGCCCTTGCCAGCGGTGTTTCCGCTTGGTTAAACGCCGGATTGTTATATTACAGCCTGAAAAAACAAGGGCACTATCAACCTGAACCTGGCTGGTCGCGTGTTGTTATAGCGATTGTAGCGGCATCGTTATTGATGGCGGTTGGCTTATATTTTATCTCCCCAAGTCTTAGCAGTTGGAGTGATTTTCAGGTAGCAAACCGGGTTAGCTGGCTTGCAGGGCTGATTATCTCAGGAGTGCTTATATACGCCCTTGCCAGCCTATTGTTTGGTTTGCGTATACAGGATCTAAAACGCGGTGCCGAACACTAGCCCTACTGTTATAATCTCTGCTTTTCAAGTAATCAAAATGTAAGGGCTTGGTGTGTATACATGCGTGTTTTCAGGGATTTAGTTGATCAAAACAAACCAAGCTATGGTGCTGCAGTCACCATTGGTAATTTTGATGGTCTGCACCGTGGACACAAAACCCTGATAGAGCAAACTTTGGTACTAGCCAAAGCACACAAGCTGGTCTCCACCTTGATTAGTTTTGAGCCACTGCCAAGACAATTTTTTGATCCCTCAAGCCTGACTTACCGTTTGCAATCTACCACCGGTAAGCTTTCGCAATTACGCGAGTGGGGACTGCAACAAGTGGGTTTGCTGCGATTTAATCAAGCGCTTGCCAGTTTATCTGCGGAAGATTTTATCCAACAAATTTTAATCAAACAACTAAACACCCGTCATTTGATAGTAGGTGAGGATTTTCGCTTTGGTAAAGATCGCCGTGGCGACATCGCTATGTTGGCAAATACAGGCAAA
>JAKITM010000168.1 GCA_021648045.1 Lysobacterales bacterium | reverse complement strand
GCCCGGTACAGATAGCCACCCAGTTGCAGTCACAATACCCGGAGCTAGCTGATATCGAAATTGGCCATGCACATTTTGCCTTACGCCTAGCAATCCGTGAGTTTGACTTGCTGATTAAAAGTGGTTTGACTAAAGCAAATTTTGAAGCTACCCGTACATTTTTGCGCAGTTACAGCAAACTGTATGCACAAAGCCCAGCACAGCAATTGGGTTGGTTAATGGACTCCAAGTTTTACGGTCGTCTGGACTATTTGACCGAACTGGATACCCTAGTGAAAAACACAACGCTTGAACAGGTAAATAAAGCCCTGCGTAAACACTGGCAAACAGACAACATGTTTGTCACTATTATTACCGATATCAGCGAGGCCCCAGCACTGGCTTACAGTTTGATCAACAACAGCCCATCACCGATGAGTTATTCCAATTTAGTCAAGTCTGGTTTACCCGCAGAAGTGCTGGCTGAAGATGAAGAAGTAGCTGTATATCAACTTAATGTGAAAACGGTAAATGTAATTAAGTCTGCTAATACCTTTCAATAACAAGTCGTCTTGATGTGTATGGATGCACGAATGTCGCGAGAGCATAGGGATGTGCGTAGCGACCGAGGCCTACGAGCCGGGATATCCTACAGCACCCGTTATATAAACAACAATACTTGCTTAGGTATAAAATAGGTTACCGATGAATTGCTCTTGAAAGACTTATGGCAGCACTAAAAATTACAGACCAACTAGAAATTCCCGAAACTGAAATCGAACTCAGTGCGATTCGCGCGGGCGGTCCGGGTGGGCAGAATGTTAATAAAGTTGCCAGTGCTATTCATTTGCGTTTTGATATCCAGTCCTCATCGCTACCGGAACTATATCAGGAAAAATTACTGAACCTTAGTGATCATCGTATTACTCGGGATGGGGTGGTAGTTATCAAAGCGTCGCAATACAGGACCCAGGAAAAAAACCGATCCGCAGCTTTATCCCGTTTAGCTGAGCTTGTACATAGTGTAACCATTACCCGTAAACAGCGTAAACCCACCCGACCAAGTCGTGCATCTAAACTTAAACGACTCGATCAAAAAACCCGCCGTGGTCAATTAAAACAATCCCGCAAAAAATATCTGACTGATTAGCGAGTATCATTGTTGCCAGAAGGCGTTACCAATGAAAAACCGCCTCAGAGTCCTGCGCGCAGAGAAGCAATGGTCCCAGGCTAGTTTGGCGGAAAGACTTCAGGTTTCAAGGCAGACCATTAATGCCATAGAGACAGGAAAGTATGACCCAGGCCTGCCTTTAGCCTTCAAGATTTCACGAATTTTTGAACACGCCATTGAGGATATATTTGAGCCAGAGGAGTAATACCACATTGGTACTAATAGTCTCTTTGCTTCAGGCTTCAGGCTTCAGGCTTCAGATTTCGAGGGCTGGAGCCTTTCTATTACTTCATTGCCTTCACAGGGATTGTTAGGAACCAATCTGGCGAGAACCAGTGACGCCACCGCCATTCCAGCACCGGCAAGGAAAACCAGCGCCGGAGAATAAAGCCAGATGATGCCGAAACTTGCCGGTATTACCACCGCAGCAATATGATTGATGGTGAAAGAAACGCTTGCAGTTGAGGCGATATCAGCCGGATCTGCAATTTTCTGAAAATAGGTTCGAATGGCTATAGCCATGGCGAACAATAGATGGTCAAGAACATATAAAATGGCCGCTATGGTGGCGCTTTCAACAAAAGCATAAGCGGTAAAGATAATAATCAAGCCGATGTATTCCAGGGTAAGCACTCTGCGCTCACCGAAGCGGGCAATAAAGTGACCAATTTTAGGCGCAACGATGGCATTGATAGCATGGTTAATTAGAAATAGCAGGGCGATATTAGCAGCAGAGTAGCCGAATTTTTCGACCATCATAAAGCCGGCAAAAACTACAAATATTTGCCTGCGGGCACCGCCCATAAAAGTCAGGGAGTAATAAAGCCAATAACGGCGACGCATCAGCAGGTGCTTTCTTTGTGGTACCTTATGCGGGAAATAAGGGAATATTATCCAACCAATAATACCTAAAATAATCGCTGCAGTACCGGCCGCCAGATATAGCCAGCGGTATTCAATTTCAAAGTATTCAATACCCAGCCAGACACAGCCAAAAG
>JAKITM010000067.1 GCA_021648045.1 Lysobacterales bacterium | reverse complement strand
TTGAAGAGATTCCAGCAACTTAAAGCTGCTGTAAAACGGCGTTATGCAGAGGCGATTGATTACCGAGATTATGAGCCGAAAATCAAAAAGCTACTGGATATTCATATACAGGCTAATGAAGTTATCCGGCTTAACTCGCCGGTGAATATTTTTGATGATAAAATGTTTAATCAGGTTAAAGATGATCAAGGTATATATCATAAGCCAAAAACAACCGCATCCAGAGCTGATTCAATTGCCCATGCCACCAAAAAAGCTATTACGGAAAAGATGGATGAAGATCCGGCCTTTTATGAAAAATTCTCAAAACTTATCCAGCAGGCTATTGAAGATTTCAGAGCAAAGAGGCTCTCTGACCTGGATTACCTGAATAAAGTGGTTGATATAAGAAATAAAGTGGTGGGTAAGGTTCACGAAGATATCCCGGATACACTCACCGGTCACGATGATGCCATGGCCTATTACGGTGTGTTAAAACCATTTCTTGAAGCACATGAGCTGGAACAAGACTTACTTGAGTCGGTTGCCGCCGATACTGCAATTAAAATTCATGAGATTTTGGAAAAACATAAAAAAGTTCAGTTTTGGGATGATGAAGATGCACAAAAACAAACCGCCAATGAAATCGATGACTACTTATATGATGAGTTAAAAAACAATAAGGGTATAGCGCTTTCACTAGATCAAATGGATGCCATTATCGAAAAGGTTTTGCAGGTGGCAAAGCATAGAAGTTACAGATGATGGGCCAGGATGATGGCGTACGATCCATAATTTATGGACAGAAATCGATTCAATATCGCCTTATTTACTCTGCCAGAAGCAGCTTGGAAATTGCTGTGCTTGCCGATGCTACAGTAATAGTTAAAGCACCAACAGGCGCGAGTATTTCCAAAATTGAGCAAAAAATCAGTAAGCGAGCACGCTGGATAATCAAGCAATTAAACTATTTTAAGCAGTTTAGCCCCAGAACACCCAAACGCTATTATCTGAATGGTGAAACGCATTTATACCTGGGTAGGCGCTATCGCTTAAAAAGCGTTCAAGCTCATCAAGATTGGGTCAAATTAACGCGGGGTTATTTTTTGATTAGTTGTCGTGAGCAGGCAAACCCTGTAGCCACAGAAAGATTGATGAAAAACTGGTATGCAGAAAAAGCTGCACTGCAATTTAATGCAAGCTTTGATCGCTGTTGGCCTAAATTTAAGCAGTTTTCCCTAGACAAGCCAACCCTGTCAATAAGGCGGATGCAGAAACGCTGGGGAAGTTTATCGCCCAATGGCAGATTAACCCTTAATGCCAATTTAGTAAAAACACCCAGGGAGTGTATCGATTATGTTGTAACCCATGAACTCTGTCATTTGATATATCATAACCATTGTTCCGGGTTCTACAAACTGCTTGAGACTGTAATACCAAGCTGGGAAAAAGTTAAGCATAAGCTTGAGCTGAGTCTGATTTAAAGCGTTATTGAGCCGCACCAATACAGCGTTATTTTGATTTATAATGCATGGTTCACTGGGACTGAATATTGGGGTGATAATACACTTGGCCTTTTAACCCCACCTTTGTCCTGCTTTTATTGAATCAGCAAATACGCCGAGGAGGGGTATTGGAATGAATGTCTTTGATCTTGGCCTGCTGCCCTCTGGGCATCTGCACTGTTTTTCATCAAGCGCGAATGATGCAAACAATAATGTGGCGCAGTTTAGGGGTATTGGCAAGGCGTTTGCGCGTGGTGCGGGTGAAGGGCTGTTTATGCTGGCAGCTGAAAAAAACAACACAAATTTCTCCCCATCGCTGCAATATTGGCACGGTTTTGCGAGTAAATACCTGAGTGAACGCTGTCTGCTGACACAGGTGGATCCGCTACAGCCTGATCCGATTGAGCCACTTACAGATGCTGAAACCATACCTCTACTGCTCAGTGTGCCACCTATGCGGGGTGCTGAGTATCTTTCTGCTAGGGTACTGCGGGATATCTGGTCTGTGTTGGATAATTGGGTTTGTGAACAGATACAGACCTTCGGCAGTTTGGATGCATTACTTGTTAGGCATGCACCCCGTTGGCATCAGGTAGGTCGTGTATGTTTTCATCTGGCAGAGAACAAAAATGACCCGGACTATCCTTTTGCCTTCATGGCAACTTATGCCCCGGAGTTATCAGCGCAGGGCAACATCCGTTACCAACCGCTCAGTCGAGCTCTGCAGGAATATGCAGGGGCAAGAAACAAAAAAGCCTTGATTCGTCTACTTTCACCGGTTCAGCTTGCCGCTGAAACCAGCGCTGTAATTAAAGATCTGCTTGATACAGGTGATATCTATCATCCCCTAGCCTGGACAGCAGAGGAAGCTTATCTATTTCTTAAAGATGCACCGCAGTACGAGCAGTGCGGTGTGGTGGTTCGACTGCCTGACTGGTGGAAGAAACGCAGTAGAGCGCGTGCCAGCATCACCATTGGAGAAAAAAAGGGAAAGAGCTTCAACGCTGATGCATTACTGGATTTTAAACTGCATGTTGCACTAGGCAGTAAACCGCTCAACAAGGCTGAATTGAAAAAATTAATGGCAGCGGGTGACGGCCTTGTTTATATGCAAGGTGAGTGGGTTGAGGTGGATCAGGCGAGGCTGAAAGAAGCTCTGGCTCACTGGGAAATACTGAAAGCCGAGAGGGCAGGTAGCGGCTTCACTTTTGCCGAAGGAATGCGTCTGTTGGCGGGTGCGCCTGTCGACCTGAAGGATGATGGCTTTGAGGAGAGCCGGGAGTGGTCTTTTGTGCAGCCGGGCAAATGGCTGTCCTCACAGTTGCAGGCATTACGTGCGCCTGATCAATTACAGGCTATCCATCCGGGCAGTGCACTTAAAGCCACCTTGCGACCTTATCAACAGGTGGGCGCGAACTGGTTATGGCTACTCTCCCAGCTGGGTTTAGGTGCCTGTTTGGCAGATGATATGGGGCTGGGGAAAACCATGCAGGTCATCTCATTATTGCTGGAGCTAAAAAAACGGCGCTATAAAAAACCCTCCCTGCTGGTTTTGCCGGCATCGCTGATAGGTAACTGGAAAATTGAACTTGAACGCTTCGCGCCCTCCTTGCGTTGCTTGTTTATACATAGCTCACAGTTCAGTAAAAAGACCATTGATGCTATGGCAGCAGAACCCACTACGATGCAAGGTATCGATCTGGTCTTAACCACTTATGCTACGCTTATGCGTCAAATGTGGTTACAGCAAGCAGAGTGGCAGCTGTTGGTGTTGGATGAGGCCCAGGCAATCAAAAACCCACAAGCTAGACAGAGCAAAATGGTGAAGACAGTTCAGGCTGAAAGTCGCATTGCCCTAACGGGTACGCCGGTGGAAAATAGACTGTCAGACCTCTGGTCCCTGTTTGACTTCTTGAATCCCGGCCTGCTGGGCTCTGTTACACGATTCAAAGGCTTTGTGAAAAAACTCTCTGCGCGGGACACCGATCAATATGCACCGCTACGCAACCTGGTAGCGCCCTACATCTTGCGGCGCCTTAAAACAGATAGAACCATCATCAGTGATTTACCGGAGAAAACAGAAGTCGCCGCTTATTGTGGCTTAAGCAGAGTCCAGGCGGCGTTATATCAACGCGCTGTTACAGAGATGGCTGAAGCGCTTGAGAATCTTGAAGGCATAAACCGACGCGGCCTGGTGCTTGCCTACTTGATGCGCTTTAAGCAGATCTGCAACCACCCCTCACAACTGCTTGGGGATGATGAGTACGATCCCAAAATGAGCGGAAAATTTCAGCGCCTGGCTGAGCTGTGTGAAGAGATTGCCTCGCGGCAAGAGAAGTTGTTAGTTTTCACCCAGTTTCGAAAAATGACCGCCCCGTTGGAAAATTTTCTGGCTCAGCAGTTTGGCCGGCCTGGGCTGGTACTGCATGGAGGCACGCCGGTTAAACAACGGCAAAAACGGGTTGAACAATTTCAAGATGAACAAGGGCCGCCTTTTTTTATCCTATCCCTCAAAGCAGGCGGAGTCGGCCTCAATTTAACTCAAGCATCTCATGTTATCCACTTTGATCGCTGGTGGAATCCGGCGGTAGAAAACCAGGCCACAGATCGTGCTTTTCGTATTGGTCAGAAAAAAAATGTGTTGGTACACAAATTTATCTGCCAGGGTACGGTAGAAGAAAAGATAGATGCTTTGATCAATGAAAAAAAGGTGCTGGCGAATGACCTGCTGGAAGGCAGTGCTGGTACGCTGCTAACAGAGATGGATAATAAGGCACTGCTTGATTTAGTATCGCTTGATATTGAAAAAGCGCGGGTATAATAAAGCCTCATGATAAACCTTACAGGTAAAGAAAAATGAGTTATGACAGGTGGCCGCCCTATGTGCCGGTAGCACAGCGCCGTGCAAAGGCCGCCAGGGAGATAAACAAGCTTAGAAAGAAAGGAAAAAAAATTGAGCCGGTTGAGGTTCAAGGGCGCAAGATCGCCAGTACATTCTGGGGCCAGGCCTGGTGTAACCACCTGGAAAAATTCAGTGATTATGAAAACCGGCTACCCCGAGGAAGAACTTATGTGCGCAATGGTTCGGTTTGTCATCTGGCGATATCAAGGGGCGAGGTTGAAGCCATTGTTAGCGGTTCAGAACTTTATAAAATAAACATTAAGATCAGCCCCCTTTCTGCGCGCAAATGGAATGCTGTTCGTAAACAGTGTGCCGGTCAGATTGGTTCCATGTTGGAACTATTACAGGGGCAATTTTCTGATAATGTTATGAAAATAGTAACTGACCAGAATAATGGCTTGTTCCCGCAGCCTGAGGAAATAAACCTTGCCTGTGATTGCCCAGACTGGGCCGAGATGTGCAAACATATTGCTGCTGTCTTATATGCTGTTGGTACTAGACTCGACCAGCAGCCGGAACTACTTTTTCAATTGCGCAAGGTTGACCATGAAGAGCTGATTTCAACGGAACTAGATCTACAAACAGTTATACCAGGAAAGGGAGGTCGGCGGCGGCTTGTTGGTGCAGATCTTGCCGGCGTCTTTGGTGTAGATATGGATGAGCCGGTTAAGCTTAATCTTAAAAAGAAGCTAGCCCGCAAAAAAGTCGTTGTAAACACTCGAAAAAAATTCAGTCGTAAGAAGGTCGCTAAAAAGAAGACTATCAAAAAGAGGACTATTAAAAAGAAAATTTCAAAAAAGAAGACCGTAATAAAGAAGACTGTAATAAAGAAAGGGTTTACCCCAACAGCGGCAGCAGTGGCCAGACTGCGCAAACGGTTTAAGCTGAATTCATCCCAATTTGCAATGCTGCTTGGTGTTAGTCCAGCCACAGTGACAAACTGGGAGAATGGCAGTGGCAAGCTCAATCTCCGCTCACATTCGCTAGATGCGTTTACCCAGATAGTTAAACTCACGCCTGAGCAGGCTATAAGTAAACTCAAGCGCAAGCGCAAGCTAAAAGGGCGTGTATAAGTTTAGGTATTGGTTAAATTACCTTTTTGCTCCGGCCAAGCTTTGCGGTCAGCTGCGCATTTTTCACCCGGCAACATATTCATCATCTGGGTGGTTATCAGGGCAGGGGGATTGAAAAAAGGTGATGAAATTAGACTTCGCTAGCCCCAGAGTTGCCCGTTTACATCTAAATATTCCGACAGAAACAGCAAAGCACAAAAAAGCATATTGTGTATTGCAGTCTCCCTGATCAATTGATGTGTTAGCAGATTTAAGACCGGTAAGGCAGCTAGGTTCTTTCAATAGCCGGTAATTAGATTAGCCTGTGCCTAGATGGCAGCTTGAATGGCTTTTTTAAGGTTGCGGTCGGTGACATTTTTTTCCAGCGCGGTATATATTTTTTTGGCTTCTGTCTGTTGACCATTGAGTTCAATTAGATTAGCCAAGCGAAATTCAGCCCAGTTTTTTGATGGCAGTCCATCTAGTGTAGGAGCTGTCTGAATATATTCACGCAGTGCAGCCATCCCATTTTCAATGTTATTTTCACTAACGACACTAGTGCGGCCAATTTGGTAGAGGGCGCTGTACTTTGATCTTTGATAGGTCTCCTCATCACTCGCATGCGCAATACTCAATTCGAATTGTTCTATCGCCTTGCCGTAGTCTTTTGTGGATTGAAAATATAAACCCACAGACAGCAAAATATCTGGGTCGCGATTTTGGGTCTCGGTCAAACTAGCTAATAGACTCTCAATTGCGGCTGTATCATCGGTTGCCTGATACACGCTGAATCGTGCTTGCAGTCCGCGTTTTGCATCAAGTGTGCCAATAGCCTTGGCTTGCTCAAGCGCCAGATCATTGTCGCCACCGGCGATACCGGGCGCGCCTAAATAATAGCCCATTAAGTTCTGGCGATAATTTAGATTATCTGGCTCAAGTTCGCTTGCCTGTTTAAAGCCGGATAATGATTTTTTGGCGTAGCCAAGCTTTTTGAAAATACTAGCCTGCTGGGCGATGGCAGCCATGAGGATGCCGTAATTGGACTGGACTTTGGCCGAGGTAGGAGCAGACTTATGCGCCTTTACTATCAGTTTTTCTGCTTGTTTGTAGTCTTCGTCTTGGAATGCAATTCTACCCAGAAAGCTATTAGCAATGGCAGTTTCATGCAGGTTAGCATTTGCGTTATTGAATAATGTTGTAGCGGTTTCAAGTTCGCCATTGTTAAATTGCTCAATGGCCTCATCCAGGCTTGCATAACTGGTAGTGGTTATTAGTAGTAGTGCGCATGTTGCTAAGCCAATAACGGCAAGTAATTTATTGCATTTAGACATTGGCTAAATCTCCTTTTTGCTCCAACCAGATTTTTCGGTCAGAGGCGCGTTTTTTACCTAACAGCATATTCATCATTTGGGTGGTTTCAAAAGCATCATCAATAGTGAGTTGCACTAGGCGGCGGGTATCCGGGTCGATGGTGCTTTCCCGTAGTTGTAGCGGGTTCATTTCGCCCAGGCCTTTAAACCGGGTTTCGGAAATCTTGCCTTTCATGTTTTCAGCTTTGATGCGCTCATATAATGCTTTGCGTTCTTCACCATCTAGGGCATAAAAGGTTTGCTTGCCCACATCAATTCGATACAGCGGTGGCATGGCAACGAATATATGTCCGGTTTCCACTAGGCAACGAAAATGTTGCAGGAACAGGGCGCACAACAAAGTAGCAATATGCAGTCCGTCGGAATCGGCATCTGCCAAGATTATCACCTTGCCATAGCGTAATTCAGACATATTGTCGCTGCCGGGATCAACCCCGATGGCGACAGAAATATCATGCACTTCATTCGAGGATAGTATCTGTTCGGAATCGATTTCCCAGGTGTTTAAGATTTTCCCACGCAACGGCATAATGGCCTGATATTCTCGGTTGCGCGCCTGTTTAGCTGAACCGCCGGCAGAATCACCTTCCACCAAAAATAACTCGGTCAGGCTCATATCTTGGGACGAGCAATCTGCCAGTTTTCCGGGCAGTGCCGGGCCTGCAGTCACGCGTTTACGCACCACTTTTTTGGCTGACTTCATGCGCCGTTGGGCATTACTGATGGCTAGCTGGGCAATAGCTCCCCCGTCGTTTACATTTTGGCTAAGCCAAAGCGTGAAAGAATCTTTAACCACCCCGGAAACAAAAGAAGCAGCTCCGCGGGAGGACAGTCTTTCTTTGGTTTGGCCTGAAAATTGCGGGTCAATCAATTTAACCGAGATGACAAAGGCGATTTTTTCCCAGACATCTTCCGGTGCCAGACGCATACCGCGGGGTAGTAATTTATGGTGTTCGCAAAATTCGCGCAATGACTCAACCAAGCCCGTACGCATGCCGTTAACATGCGTGCCGCCCTGAATAGTCGGGATAAGGTTGACATAGCTTTCCTGCAGTTGACCGCCCGCAGGCAGCCAGCAAAGTGACCATTCCACCTGTGATTCATCGCCTTTAAACTCACCTGAAAAAGGTACTTCCGGCAGCTTTTCATCATCAATTAGGGCTTCAAGCAGGTAATCACTTAAGCCGTTCTCGAAATGCCAACTGTCTTTTTGGCCGGTTTTTTCTTCAATTAAATTAACCGTCAGGCCGGGGCAGAGTACGGCTTTTGCCCTGAGTAAATGCCGCAGCTTAGCCATTGAGATACGGCTGGAATCAAAATACTGAGGGTCCGGGAGAAAACGAATGCGGGTGCCGGTATTGCGTTTACCCACGGTTGAAACTTCTTTCAGGTTGGCAGATTTTTCGCCGTCCTCATACTGTATTAAATACTCTTTACCATCGCGTTTTATCCACACATCCAGATTGCTGGAAAGGGCATTTACAACCGATACACCCACACCGTGAAGGCCGCCAGAGAACTGGTAATTATCATGATTGAACTTGCCCCCGGCATGTAGGCGGCTAAGAATTAATTCGACGCCAGGTATGCCTTCTTCGGGGTGAATGTCTACCGGCATGCCACGACCGTCATCGGCGACTTCTACCGCGCCGTCTTTATAAACACTGACATCAATGCGGCTGGCAAAATTTGATAGGGCTTCATCAACCGAGTTATCCACTACTTCCTGTACCAAATGGTTGGGACGGGTTGTATCGGTATACATGCCGGGTCGACGGCGTACGGGGTCTAGCCCGGAGAGAACTTCGATATCTTCAGCGCGGTATTGTTTGCTCATGAATGCCTGTTAATGCCTAAATGGGTGATTTGCTGGTTGCAGGGAACCAAAGACATAGTTTACCCGAAGATTGTGACCGGTATGATGGCTAATATTAGTAATCACCGACAATTATTTTGTAAAATGGTGACGAAATTGCCTCCCGCTAGCGAGGTCAAAGCCGTATAATATGCTTCCAGAATGATCCTAAACTGTGATCGTAAATTAAGCCCCTCGGGCAGCAGGTTCTGGCATGGCTTCTCTAATCTTTGTAACTGGTGGTGTGGTTTCCTCTCTCGGCAAGGGAATTTCCGCTGCTTCTCTCGCATCCGCGCTAGAAAGTCGCGGTCTAAAAGTCACTATGATCAAGCTAGATCCCTATATCAATGTGGATCCGGGCACCATGAGCCCATTCCAGCATGGTGAAGTATTTGTTACCGAAGACGGCGCTGAAACCGATCTCGATCTAGGTCATTACGAACGCTTTATCCGTACCCGGATGAGCAAACTCAATAATTACACCACCGGACGCATATATTCAAATGTGATTGCCAAAGAACGCCGCGGCGATTATTTGGGAGCTACGGTGCAGGTCATTCCCCACATTACCGATGAAATACAGAAAGGCGTTAAAAAGGCCGCTGAAGGCTTCGATATCGCCATGGTAGAAATTGGCGGAACGGTGGGCGATATTGAATCGCTGCCATTCCTCGAAGCCATTCGCCAATTGGGTGTTGAATACGGCCAGAAAGCTATTTTTATGCACTTAACACTGGTGCCTTACCTGAAAGCTGCGGGTGAAGTGAAAACCAAACCAACCCAGCACTCGGTGAAAGAATTACGGTCGATTGGTATTCAGCCGGATATCCTGCTTTGTCGCTCCGAACGAATGCTAACGGATAGTGAACGCCGCAAAATTGCCTTGTTCACGAATGTTTCCGAAAATGCGGTTATTTCTGCGGTTGATGTGGATAATATTTATCAGTTGCCCGTATATCTTAACCAGCAGGGCTTGGATGATATTGTGCTCGAAAAACTGGGCATAGAAGCCCCGGCTGCCGATCTTTCCGACTGGATTGAAGTGGATGATCGCATGCACAACACCACTCATGAGGTAACTGTGGCAATGGCAGGTAAGTATGTCGATCATTCTGACGCTTACAAATCCCTGACCGAGGCATTACGACATGGGGGTTTGCGCCAGCGCATCAAAGTAAATATCAAGACACTCGATTCGACAACGGTGGATGAAAACTGGCTGGAATCCATTCAAGATGTTGACGCTATTTTGGTACCTGGTGGCTTTGGTCCTCGCGGTTTTGAAGGTAAGGTCAAAATCATCCAATACGCTCGCGAAAATAAAATTCCGTATTTGGGTATCTGTTACGGTATGCAGGCTGCGGTGGTGGAATTCGCCCGCAATGTTTGCGGAATGGAAGATGCCAACACCACAGAAAACGACAAAGAAACCCCCTATCCGGTTATCGCTATGATTACCGAATGGCTGGATTCCAACGGTAAACGCGAAATTCGCAGTGACAAATCCGATATGGGTGGCACTATGCGGCTCGGTGGTCAACGCTGCCGCTTACGCCCGGATACACTTGCGCGTAAGGTCTATGGGCAAGATGTTATTGTTGAACGGCACCGCCATCGCTATGAGTTTAATAATAATTATCGCGCCGAACTGAAAGCTAAAGGTCTGGTTTTATCTGGGGTGTCGAGTGATGAAACCCTGGTGGAAATGGTCGAAATTAAAGACCATCCTTTCTTCCTCGGTTGCCAGTTTCATCCAGAATTCACTTCTTCCCCACGTGGAGGACATCCGTTATTTAACAGCTTTATAGAAGCAGCACTGCGCTATCAGGAAGAAAACAATGGTGCAGTAAACCAAGGAGTTGCCCGCTTGTGAGTAATATTCCGCAGTTACCCGTATCCTCATTGATGGATTTGTGTTCGTTCAAAGTAGGTGATGGTCAGCCCTTGTTTTTGATTGCCGGCCCTTGTGTTATCGAGTCCGAGCAACTCGCCATGGATACCGCCGGCCAACTGGGTGAAATTTGCCGAGAGCTGGAAATACCTTTCATCTATAAATCGTCTTTTGATAAGGCCAACCGTTCCTCTGGTGCCAGTTTTCGTGGGCCGGGAATTGATGAGGGTTTGCGTATTTTGGCAAAAGTTAAAGCAGAAATTGCTGTGCCGGTATTAACCGATGTTCACGAAGATACCGATATTGATAAAGTCGCTGCTGTTGTTGATGTGATGCAAACCCCGGCTTTTCTGTGTCGGCAAACCAACTTTATTGAACGGGTTGCCAGTGCTGGAATTCCTGTCAATATTAAAAAAGGCCAGTTTCTGGCACCCTGGGATATGTGCCATGTAGTCGAAAAAGCCAAAGCCACCGGCAACCAGCATATTATGGTTTGCGAGCGCGGCGTTTCCTTCGGTTACAATAATTTGGTCTCCGATATGCGCTCTTTAGTGGTGATGCGCGAAACCGGTTGCCCGGTGGTTTATGATGCCACCCATTCAGTACAGTTACCCGGTGGTCAGGGCGCATCTTCCGGTGGTCAGCGCGAGTTTATTCCACCTTTGGCGCGTGCTGCAGTAGCCACAGGAGTTTCGGGCGTGTTTATGGAAACCCATCCGAATCCTGAAAAAGCACTTTCTGATGGCCCGAATGCTATGCCTCTGAGCAGAATGAAAGAGTTATTAGAACAGTTAAAAGAGTTGCATGAAATTACCTGGAGAAACGCTCTGTTAGAGCACCAGCTTTAATCACAATCGGTTTTTAGAGAAACAAAGATAATGAGTGAAATAGTCAGCTTACACGCCCGCGAAATTCTTGATTCCCGTGGTAATCCAACCCTTGAAGCAGAAATCCGCTACCAGTCAGGAGCTGCAGGTCGTGCAGCGGTTCCTTCGGGTGCATCAACCGGCAGTCGTGAAGCGGTCGAGTTACGCGATGGTGATGCTGATCGCTATGATGGCAAAGGTGTAAAGCAGGCGGTTGCTAATGTAAATGAGGTCATCACGCCAGCACTCTTGGGGCAAAATGGCTTGAACCAGCAAGCTATTGATCAAACCATGATTGAGCTTGATGGCACTACTAACAAAGGTCGACTAGGCGCCAATGCCCTGCTGGCGGTATCGCTAGCGGCAGCGCGAGCGCGTGCAGCTCATAATCAGCAGCATTTGTGGGAATCTCTGCTCACCGATGGCAATGCCAGCCTACCGGTACCAATGATGAATATTATTAACGGCGGCGCGCATGCAGACAATAGCGTAGATATGCAAGAATTTATGATCCTACCGGTGGGGTTGCCAAGTTTCAGCGAAGCCTTACGCTGTGGTGTGGAAATTTTCCATGCACTGAAATCGGTACTAAAAAAACAGGGCATGAATACCGCAGTAGGCGACGAAGGTGGCTTTGCGCCTAATTTGCCCTCCAATGTAGCGGCTCTCGATATTATATTAGAGGCGGTTGAACTGGCCGGTTACAGCGCCGGTAAAGAGGTTTATCTGGGTCTGGATGTCGCCAGCAGTGAATTCTATCGTGATGGAAAATACCATTTGGATTCAGAGGGACGCAGTTTTGATGCACAGGGCTTTAGCGACTATATGAGCGACTGGGTGCGCCAGTATCCGATAATCAGCATTGAAGACGGTATGGATGAGGGTGACTGGGATGGCTGGAAAATTCACAGTGATGCGTTGAATAACAAAATTCAGCGGGTGGGTGATGATCTGTTTGTTACCAATACTCAAATTTTGCAGCAGG
>JAKITM010000066.1 GCA_021648045.1 Lysobacterales bacterium | reverse complement strand
ACCCGACCGAGTGTCGGGTTTTTTTATATATAACATTTAGCTACGATTTAGACTGAAATACAGGAACTAGAATGGAACACGCAAAAATCAAACACTTTATCAACACCCAGGACTGGTCACAGCAGGAGCTTAAAGACATGCTGGTGCTGGCTGGTGAGCTGAAAAAGAAACCCTGGCAGAACAGCTTGCAGGGAAAATCTATCGCCCTGTTATTTCTAAACCCCTCCATGCGTACTCGTACATCTTTCGAGCTGGGAATGCAACAACTCGGAGGAGTGGCTATTGTTTTACAACCGGGCAAAGATGCCTGGGGGATTGAATTTAATCCTGGTGCGGTGATGGATGGCGATGCCGAAGAGCATATAGCCGAGGTTGCAGGTGTGCTTTCGCGCTATTGCGATATGATTGGCCTGCGTTGTTTTCCGGAATTTAAAGACTGGGATACAGACCGCAATGACCCGGTGATTAAAGCCTTGGCGCAATATTCCAGTGTACCAGTAGTAAATATGGAAACCATCGTCCATCCCTGTCAGGAACTGGCATTGATGCAAACCCTGTATGAAAGAATCGGTGAGGTTCAGAACAAGAAATTCGTACTGACCTGGACCTGGCATCCGCGCCCACTAAACACAGCAGTGGCTAATTCGGCCGCGCTGATCGCCACTAAATTCGGCATGGATGTAACATTGTTATGTCCTGAGCCTGCATATATTCTTGATTCACAATTTATGGATGAGGCAGAAAAAAACGCCCTAGAGCACGGGGGAAGCTTTCAGGTAAGCCACAATATTGAGTCAGCCTATGTCGGTGCAGATGTAGTTTATGCTAAAAGCTGGGGTGCATTACCCTATTACGGTAAGCCTGAAGATGAATGGGAATTACGTAAAAACTATCGTCACTTTATCGTTAATGAAGAAAAAATGGCGCTTACCAATAATGCAATATTCAGCCATTGCCTACCGTTGCGTCGAAATATTAAAGCCACAGATGCCGTTATGGACGCACCGTATTGCGCAGCTATTGATGAAGCCGAAAACCGCCTGCATGCACAAAAAGCCATGTTATTAACCCTGTTTAAACAAAACTAAAAGTTTGAGTATAAAACCAATGAGTGAAAATAAACCCATCTGTGTATTGGCCTTCTCCGGAGGCCTTGATACTTCCTATTGTGTGCTGGTGTTAAAAGAACAAGGCTTTGATGTACACACCGTTTTTGTTACCACCGGTGGTATGGACCCTGCAGAAGTTACTGCCATTGAAGCCCGCGCGCTCGAATTAGGTGCGACAAAACACATAACACTAGATGCGGCACAAGACATCTGGGATGAATTTGTAGTGCCACTAACCTGGTCGCAAGCACGAATGCGCGGTGAATACCCGATGCTTTGCTCCGACCGTTATGTGATTGTGCGTAAGTCTTTAGAATATTGCGATCAGCTGGGAACAAAATATTTTGCCCATGGCTGTACCGGTATGGGCAATGACCAGCTGCGTTTTGACCAGACCGTGCGCTCCTTGGGAGATTATCAACTGCTGGCACCTATTCGTGAATTACAGGCGCAAACCAGCAATGTGCGCGATTATGAAATGGATAAGTTAAAGCAGGCAGGCTTTGCTGTTTCAACTACCCACAGCAAATACTCAATCAATGAAAACCTATTGGGTGTAACCATTTCCGGGCAAGAAATTGATGAGTTTGAAACCCCTGCTGAAGATACCTATGTTTGGTGTCGCCCACGGGCTGAATGGCCAACAGAAACACTTTCTATCAAGTTGGGCTTTGAGAAAGGTGAAGCTATCAGCATCAATGGCGAGCGTCTGGCTGGCCCTGAAATTATTAAAAAACTAAACCGCAGCCTTGGCGAATATGGTGTTGGCCGGCATATTTATACCGGTGATGTGACTATCGGTTTGAAAGGCCGGATTGTTTTTGAATGCCCCGGTATTGATGCCTTGTTAATTGCCCATCAGGCACTGGAAGATTGTGTTAACACCCGTTGGCAGAACAGTTTCCGGCAGACGGTTTCCGACCGCTGGGCAGATCTGGTGTATACCGGTTTCTTCTATGAACCACATAAAGCCGATCTCGAAGCTTACCTGAAAAGTTCGCAGGCCTATGTCAGCGGAGAAGTCGAATTACAAACCAGCGGCGGAATACTACATGCCACTGCGGTTGATTCTGAGTGGATGTTGCGGGATAAAGACGCGGTTTATGCCCAAAGCTGTAGCTGGTCACCGCAAGAAGCGGAAGGTTTTATTAAGTTAATTGGTCAGAGCTCAACTCTGGCGGCTAAAATCCGCAAATAATGAAAATACCTGCTAATAATATACTCGATCATCTAAGCGCGCTGGTAGCGATTGATACCACTAATCCACCCCGATTAATCCCTGCCGATGGTGAACTTACCCAATACCTGCGCGAGCAGTTAGTTGGCTTTGAAATCGAGATCCTAGATTACGCTGACGGCCATGTGAGTATTTTTGCCTGCCGGGGCAAGGCCGATGTCTTATTCAATGTGCATCTGGATACTGTACCAGTAGCGCCCGGTTGGCAGACCAGCCCCTTCAAGCTGGATATTCGCGAAGACTGTGTTTATGGCCGCGGTAGCTGTGATATTAAAGGTGCCGCTGCGGTACTGCTGGCGCTGGCAGAAAACACTGATAAACCCATGGCATTGTTATTTACTACCGATGAGGAAGGTGCTGGCGGTTGTTGTGTACGCAATTTTTTGCAAAGCGGCAAGGCAGCGGGTTTCAAACAAGTGGTGGTGGCTGAACCAACCATGATGCAGGCAACCTTTAGCCACCGTGGTTATTTGTCGGTATTTTGTGACTTTATCGGCGAGGGAGGGCATTCATCTTCCGCAAGAACCCTAAAAGATTCTGCCATACACCGTATGGGGGCTTGGTTGGGCGCGGCGATTAATATTGCCGCAGATGCCTGCACCAGCGAAGAAGATCCGGGTGTGTGTTTCAATGTGGGCAGGGTTCAGGGCGGTGAAAAAAACAATATGATTGCTGAAAAAGTCAGCCTTTCATGGAGTGCCCGGGTGCCGCCGGGTAGTAGTAGTGAAGCGCTCTACCAGCAAATGGTTGTGGCCGCAGCAGAACTACCGATGAACTGGCGCGTATCAATGATGGCGCCACCCCTGCCGGCGGCCGGTCAGGATGATACACAAGCACTGCATTTTGCGAAAGAAACCCAGCTTAAAATCGGTCCGGCTGTGGACTTTTGGACTGAGGCTTCTTTGTTCTCAGAACATGGCCTGCCCTCTTTGGTATTAGGCCCGGGGAATATCGCACAGGCACACACTGTAGATGAGTGGGTCAGCCTGGAGCAATTACAAATTTGTTACGACACCTATCTGGGAATCATCAGTAATGACAACTAATGTAAGAACCATTGTGCGAGAAGTTCTCGGTCAGTTAAGCTCCAGCAAAGAGGCGCGCCTGTACCTGCGCCAGTTTAGCTCTGTTGATGCACTTAACTTTGCGGTAGTTAAGGTGGGTGGTGGCATTATCGAAAACCAACTGGAAGAACTGGCCGCATCGCTGGCTTTTCTCTGGCACTTGGGCCTGTTTCCGATTGTTCTACACGGTGCCGGATCACAGTTAGATCAGGCGCTGGAAGATGCCGGGGTCGCCACTCATAAACTGGATGGGCTGCGGGTGACCGATGAGGCCACCATGGCGGTCGTAAGACCGGTGATTTACCGGACCAATCGTAAATTGGTTGAAGCACTGGAACGCCACGGTGTTCGTGCCCAAGGAATTCAGCATGGGGTATTTTCCTGTGATTATCATGATCAACAGCGTTATGGCCTGGTAGGAAAAATCAATGCTGTTGAACTGGAAAGCATCCGTGACACAATTAATGCGGGGGTACTGCCGGTAGTTACCTGCTTGGGCGAATCCTCCGCCGGGCAAGTGCTCAATATCAACGCAGATATTGCCGCCCGCGAATTGGTCTGGGCAATAAAGCCGCATAAGGTGTTATTTATAACCCCAACCGGGGGTTTGCTGGATGGCAACGGTGAGCTGATTTCTGCCATTAGTTTGTGCGAAGACTATCAGCAGCTGATGCAGCAGGATTGGGTGCATTCGGGAATGCGTCTTAAACTTGAGCAGATTCAACAAATATTAGAACCATTACCACCATCTGCTTCGGTTTCGATTACCTCAGTTGACAATATGGCGCGTGAGCTTTTTACTCATGAGGGCGCGGGTACGCTGATCCGTCAGGGCGAGCGCATATATCATCTGGAGGATCTCGCTGAGGAACAACATCGATTATTGATAGAACTACTGGAAACCAGTTTCGCGCGTAAGTTGCGCCCGGACTATTTTTCCACGCTAAAGCTGAAGACTATTTTGTTTGCCAGTAGTGGTCGTGCAGCCGCGATCATTACAGAGGGTATAGGGGGTGTGGCGTATTTGGATAAGTTTGCGGTCACTCCACAAGCGCGCGGTGAAGGCTTGGGCGCCACACTCTGGCAGCGTTTGCAAACAGAATACCCCGCGCTATATTGGCGATCACGCCGTGCCAACCCGGTTAATAACTGGTATTTTCAGCAAGCGGGATTTACTGCAAAAAATGACACATGGGTCGGTTTTGCTTACGGCATGTCAAGTGTAGTCAGCGCAGCGAATTGTCTTGAAGACGCTTTCTCCCGCGAAGATGGCTGGTTGCCGCTAAATAATTCAGAAGGGTTGGCAACATGATTCGGGTAGCGGTAATAGGTGCGCGCGGTTATGTAGGTGCTGAACTGCTAGGCCTTTTAGACTCACATCCACAAGTTGAAATTCTGGCTGCCAGCTCACGCGCCCATGCTGGCAAGTCCGTTGCGACCGTCATTGATGGCTTTAGCAATACTACGCTCAACTTTACAGCGCTTGAGCCCAAGGCTGTGGCTGACTTAAAACTAGATGTCTGCTTTCTTGCGCTGCCGAATGGCTTAGCCACCAACTTTGTTGCAGCCATTGATGCAGCATCGGCTACCACCACTATTATCGACCTCAGCGCCGATTATCGTTTTGATGACAGCTGGGTTTACGGACAACCAGAACGCCAGCGGGGATTAGTGACTGGAGCCAAACGCATCGCCAACCCCGGTTGCTATGCAACTGGCGCGCAGCTGGGGCTAGCACCAATAGTGGCACAACTAGCGGAACCACCGGCAATATTCGGGATTTCCGGCTACAGCGGGGCGGGCACAACACCATCGCGTAATAACGACAGTAAAATCTTAAAAAACAACATCATCCCCTATAAGCTGACCGACCACATCCACGAACGGGAAGTCAGCAGGACATTGGCTCAGCAGGTGCGTTTCTCGCCACATGTAGCCAGTTTTTTTCGCGGCATTCAGCTAACAATTTCCGGTAAATTAAAACAGCCCATGACAGCTACCGAACTGGAAAACCAATTCCAGAACTACTATCAAAATAGTCCCTTGGTAAATATCAGCACAGCTGCACCTGAAGTGCGTGATGCCGCCGGGAAACATAGCCTGCAAATTGGTGGCTTCACCGTTTCCGAGCAAGAACCCGGGCATTTTGTGCTGGTAGTCACGCTGGATAATTTGCTCAAGGGTGCTGCAACCCAGGCGCTGCAAAACATGAACCTTGCACTGTCGTTGGAATATAAGCTGAATGAATTTGACGGAATTAACTATGACTAAAAAAGAACCACAAAATGTCCTCTGGGCAGAAGATACCAAGCTCGCCCCCGGGGTAATGGAGTTTCTGGCAGGTGAAGATGTGTTACTGGACCGGCAACTGCTTGTTTATGATATTCAAGCAACTCAAGCACATATTCGTGGCCTCTCCCGAATCAATATTTTTAATCCGGATGAAGCAACTCAACTGGTTGCTGCGCTAGATGATCTAGCCAGAGAATTCTTAGCCGGTGAGTTTATTCTCGATGAGCGTTTTGAAGACGGTCATTCTGCAATTGAAGCCTATCTTACCGAGCGCTTTGGTGATCTGGGCAAGAAAATCCATACCGGACGCAGCCGCAACGACCAAATTCTGGTAGCCACCCGTTTATATCTACAGGCAAAACTGAAAACAGTGCGCACGCAAACCCTAGCGGTAGCAAATGCCTGTTTACAAAGAGCGCAGGCTGATGAGCTAACCCCGATGCCCGGTTACACCCACCTGCAACCCGCAATGCCATCATCGGTTGGTTTATGGATGGGGGCGTTTGCAGAAGCTATGTTGGATAACGCCGACTGGCTATTGGCTATACAGCAGCAAATTAATATCTCGCCATTGGGCGCTGCCGCAGGTTTTGGTACAAGCCTGCCGTTAGACAGGCAAGGGGTGGCTAATGAGCTTGGCTTTGAGCGCGTCCAGATAAATGCCCAGTATGTGCAAAATTCACGCGGCAAATTCGAACTGATGGCATTGCAAGGTATCGAACAAGTGCTGTTGGATGTACGCCGACTTGCTTGGGATCTCAGTCTGTTTTCCACAGCCGAATTCGGCTTTGTGAAAATGGGCAAGGGCTATTCAACCGGCTCATCTATCATGCCGAATAAATCCAATCCTGATGTAGTCGAGTTATTAAGGGGTGCTGTTGCGGTTGTGCAGGGCGCAATAACCGAGTTGCAAAACCTGTTGTCCTTACCTTCCGGATATCAGCGCGATTTGCAATTAACTAAAGCGCCACTCCTACGGGCCATCAACATGGCTACCCAAACACTGGGAATTTTACCTGGATTGATTGCCGAGCTTGAATTTGACCGGGCGGCCATGCGCGATAAAATTACTGCGGAAATGTTTGCCACCGACCGCGCCATGCAGTTAGTCCAAGCAGGCATCTCTTTCCGCGATGCTTATTTGCAGCTAAAGCAAGCAGAGGCAAGCACAGATTCATCCCCAGAGGCTTCACTCGCCCAAAGGTTATCCCTAGGTGGCTCAGGCAACCTTGGGCTAGATACCCTGCAGCAGCGCTTAGATCAATAGTAGTCAATGCAAAATTAAAACCCATGAAAAAATAGGCACGGGTAGGGTGGGCATTTATGCCCACGGTTCTAATGTTTTAAACTCAAAAATTGCTTGCTAGTACCAAGTTTTACGCGTGGGCATAAATGCCCACCCTACCGCAGCAAGCTCAGGCTACAAGCTGGCTTGTAAAATATACGGGCGTAGCGCCTATACTCTAAATTGTGTTGGAGTAAAAAATGACAAAAAATGAAATTAGTTATATAGATGTCTGGTCCGACTGTCCTGAGAAATGGCAGACGGCCTGTAAAGATTTCTGGCTAGAATCAAAAGCACTGCCAAATGATGACGCACTTGAAACCCGCATCAAGCAACTATGTACCTTGGCGGTTGATGGGGATCGTCTGGTTGCGGTAAGCACAGTGTTTAAGGCTGAATATAAACCCCTACGCTGTGAGCTGTATTTCTTCCGCTGCCTGGTATCACCCGAGTATCGTCGTCGGTTGATAGCGCGTCAGCTGGCAATCACAAGCCGCAAAACTATGGAAGCATTTTCCGCCAAATACCCAACTACAAGTGCTGCTGGAATGGCAGTTACTGTTGAATCGCCAGTTTATTCTGAAATGTCGCATAGGGCTATCTGGCCTTCTGGCTTAAACCTAGTTGGTTACACTAACCAAGGGCAGCAAGTTCGAGTCGCATGGTTTCAAGGAGCACTGCTAAAGTAGGGTCCTTATGGGGGCTCTGATTAAATCATTTCCCAAAAACAACAAAGCTTGAAACAGAATAAAAGTTGATAAAAGTTGTTTGCTAGGGTGCGTTAGCCGCAGGCGTAACGCACCGGCGGCTTAATGTAATTCAGAACCTATAGGCAGAGTGCATAAATCCAAGCTGCAAGCCCCTATTTTTAAATATGTTTTTGTCAGCAGCAGCATCGAAAGCCTGCTATAGTTATTTAGTGGGGATTAATAATAATTAGTCAGTAAATATAAAGGGAGCAACAATGAATAAGTTACCAAAACTAGGCAATCGCCTGGCATTAACCACTGCCTTGGCAGGAATTTTATTATCCAGTTACGGCGGGCGCAGCGCCTATGCCGGCAGCTGTGTTGGCGCAGCTGGTACTTATGCCTGTAGCGGGGTTGCTGATGCAACTGATACTACTCAAAATTTGGCATTTTCTGGGGCTATGACAGTTACGACCAACGCTGGTTTCGGTATCGATACCAGTGTTACGGGTGGTACTGCTATGAGCATCTACCATCAGAGTGGCTCTGGAGGCCTGACTTTTACTGATGCTAATTCAGCCCCGATTACCGGCGCAAACACAGGGATTTATGCCGTTAACTATGGGGATGGTGCACTGAATATTACCACCACAGGCGCAGTCACCGGGAACACCGGTGCCGGAATTTACGCGTATAACTATCGCGCTGCTACCGACCTGTCTATTAACGCCCAAGGTACAGTAGCGGGTCAAAGAAATGGCATAATTACTGCGAGTGTTGGCGCTGGTCAGACCACTATAACCACTACCGCTGCGGTCACTGGAGCCAATGAAATTGGCATTACCGCAAGATTGGGTAAGTATAATAATGTTCCTAATGCCGTATCGTCATTTAAATTAAGTGGCAAGGGCGCTGGAAGCAAAATACAAGGCGGCCATCCTACTTCTTTTGGCACCAATCTAAGCATTAATTCTCAAGCTACTGTTACCGGTGGTGAGATTGGCATCTCTGCTTTCAGCAGCGGTTCTGGCTTCCTCAGCATTACCACCACTGCTGCGGTCACCGGAACCAATGAGATTGGCATTACCGCAACATTGGGTAAGTACAATAGTGTTGGTCAAGCTACCGCATCGTCATTTAAATTAAGCGGCAGGGGAGCTGGGAGCAAAATACAAGGCGGTCATCCTACTTATGGAACCAATCTAAGCATTAATTCTCAAGCTGCTGTTACCGGTGGTGGGGTTGGCATCTCTGCTTTCAACGCCGGTTCTGGCTTCCTCAGCATTACCACCACTGCTGCTGTAACTGGCACAAATATTTACGGAATTTCGGCTATAAGCTTTTCCGGAGCCGACCTTACGATTGATGCTTCTGACACTGTCACAGGGGGCTATACTGGCATACGCGTAGCTAATACCGGAAGTGGAGTAACCACTATAACCACCACGGCTGCAGTCATCGGCAATAGCTCCGAGGGTATTTTTGCTTACAATGGTAGTGCTTCAACCGACCTGACGATTGGTGCTTCTGACACTGTTACAGGGGGCAGTATTGGCATATCCGGGATAAATCGCGGTAGTGGGGTAACCACTATAACCACCAGCGCAGCCATAACCGGGGGTACTGATTATGCTATCAATACTGAAACCGATCTTGGTGGTAATAGTATTATTAACCTGAACGCAGGCACTATAGTTAGTGC
Source organism: Lysobacterales bacterium (assembly GCA_021648045.1). Lineage (GTDB taxonomy): Bacteria > Pseudomonadota > Gammaproteobacteria > Xanthomonadales > SZUA-36 > SZUA-51. Next base: position 3,184 of record JAKITM010000066.1, on the reverse strand, counting down.
AACTTCAGCTATGGGTATTCAAAACGATGCAGGTGATTCTGCAATAACCGTAGCCACAGGCGCCTCTGTAGTAGGCTCTATCAGCCTTGGTGATGGCAGTGATGATTTAACTTTTGCTGGTGGCGATTTTACTGGAGTTACCACCTTTGACGGTGGCGATGATGCCGATGTTGCCGATGCCTTTATTGACACCCTGACCTTTGCAGGCTCTAGCGGCCTGTTGGTAGCAGCCGATGTAATCAACTGGGAAAATATAGTAATTGAACCCGGCTCGGTTATAACTTTTGATGGAATCGAGAACTTGGTAACCCCTAGCTTGAGTAGCACCGGCGAAGTGAACCTGCAAGATGGTGTTGCCGGTGACACATTAACCCTCAGTGGTGATTTCACCGGTGGCGGCACATTAAGTTTGGATGTGGTTGCCGATGATGGCTCTAGCGGCACCGATTTATTGGTTGTTGAAGGCGGTATTATCAGCGGTACTACAGTGCTTAATATTGCGAACGCAGGTGGTGCTGGCGGGCAGACAGCTGGTAATGGCATTTTGCTCGTGCAAGTAGCTGGCAGTTCCCCTGCAGGCAGTTTTAGTATGCTGCCATTTACGGTGGGTGGATTCAATTACCAGTTGGTGCAGGTTGGGCAGAATTGGTATCTGCAAAGCACTCACCTTACCTACCCCGTTACAGAAATCGCCAGCCCGGCAGCAGGTGGCAGCGTATCTTGTACGCCTAACCCAGTGGATCATGGCAGCAGTGCCAGCTGTACTGCAGTCGCCAATAGCGGCTATACCTTTGTCGACTGGAGTGGCGATTGCACCGGCGCCGGCGCAGGTGCATGTGATCTTACCAATGTTACTGTCGATCAAAGCGTGACGGCGAACTTTACTGGGGATATTCTAGAACCTGTAGCCATCCCGACCATCGGCCAATGGGGCACAGGGTTACTGGCGTTTTTGTTGGGTGGCATGGGTTGGCATCGCCTACGCCGCCGAGCGGGTTGATTAAGGGATATTATGAGCGAGCACATAACCTCGGAGACAGAGGCGCGCGAAGAGCACCCCTCTGAGGAGGGGGCTGCTGATCAGGCCGCTGAGAAATCTGAAGATAAAGTCGAGTATTCTGTTTCAAATGGTCTTGTGGGACGATTGGCACAACTCAATATTTCTTTCGCCTTCACTTCTTATCAGTCGGGTTTGTTGTATTTTGTAGGTCGTAACCTACAAAACGGAATAAACATACACCAGGCAGCCTTGCCCAAGCCAATGGGCATTTGTATGAGTGATGATGGTGAACTGACCATGACCGGGGGCTACCAGATAATGCGCTTCCGCAATATTCTTGAGCCAGAGCAGCGGATAAATAATACATTTGATGCCTGCTTCGTGCCGCGAACAGTGCATGTCACCGGACATCTTGATGCTCATGATGTAGGTATTAACAGCGAAGGGCAGCCGGTTTTTGTAAATACCCGCTTTAACTGTCTGGCAACAGTATCCCCAAAACACAGTTTTAAGATGCTCTGGAAGCCACCGTTTATTTCAGCCCTAGTTGATGAGGATAGGTGTCATCTAAATGGGCTGGCAATGGAAAATGGCAAAGCCAGGTATGTAACTGCAGTGAGTCGTTCAGATACCATCGACGGTTGGCGCGACCGACGTGCCGATGGCGGTATAGTTATTGATGTGGAAACGAATCAAATAGTTTGCAAAGGTCTCTCAATGCCACATTCGCCGAGAATACATAATGGCAAATTATGGTTGCACAACTCAGGAACTGGTGAATTAGGTGTGGTCGAAATAGACAAGCACGGCAAGGGCAAGTTTGAACCCAAGGTCTTTTGCCCGGGGTTTTTGCGGGGCTTAGCATTCCACGGTAATTTTGCTTTCGTGGGCCTATCCAAGCCCCGCTATAAGCGCTTTGAAGGCCTGGCGTTGGATCAGAAGCTAAAGGACGCTGATTCTGAGCCTTGGTGTGGTGTGCAAATTATAGACCTCAGCTCGGGCACCTGCGTAGATTGGTTCCGAATTGACGGTAAAATCGCTGAGTTATATGATCTTGAAGTGCTTCCAAATGTGGTAACCCCAATGGCGGTGCCGCCTGAGTCTAAAGAGGCCGCAAGCTTGGTAACTTTTGCTAACGACTAAAGCTAGCAAAGTCTGAGTATTAAGGTGGTATTGATATATTTCTGGGTTTTTTTAAAAGACTTAGGATCTGCATCAAGTTACCCTTGGTGTTTGCCTATTAGAGTTTAAATAGTTAACTATTAGTTAAATTTATTTGTTAAATTGAGCATAAATTATTACTGCAAATTCAGCAACTTAAAATATAGTTGTATTTATTTTAGTTTTATTTCTCAAAAAGTGTTGACAGAATTTCTTATCCCTCTATAATGCGCATCCCGACCAGCAATTAGGGTATCAGGGTGATCGGCAGCAGCCTTTAACTAGGTATAAAAATGCAGCAGATCCAGGCTTCGGCCTGAGACAAAATATATCGAATATTTATTGATTATTATGTTGACTCTCTGTTGTCCCGTAGTATAATGGTCGGCCCGATAAGCGAAATGCATTTCGGATAAGAATTCGTTCTTTAACAATTACAGGTAACTTGTGTGGGCGCTCGTGTTTTGGAAGATGCAAAACTAGAGTGTCCACAAACCTAGATAATAACGTTAGTTATAATTCTTGGGTTTGGTGACAACTCATCTTGAAAGACTTAGGTCGAGAGACCGAAAACCTTTAAACTGAAGAGTTTGATCCTGGCTCAGATTGAACGCTGGCGGCATGCTTAACACATGCAAGTCGAACGGAAACGATATGAACAATTACTTCGGTATGCGGGATTAGGCGTCGAGTGGCGGACGGGTGAGTAATACGTAGGAATCTACCCAGTAGCGGGGGATAGCCCGAAGAAATTCGGATTAATACCGCATACGCTCTACTGAGGAAAGCGGGCCACTTCTTGAAAGCTCGCACTATTGGATGAGCCTACGCCAGATTAGCTAGTTGGTAGGGTAAAAGCCTACCAAGGCGACGATCTGTAGCTGGTCTGAGAGGATGATCAGCCACACTGGGACTGAGACACGGCCCAGACTCCTACGGGAGGCAGCAGTGGGGAATATTGGACAATGGGCGCAAGCCTGATCCAGCAATGCCGCGTGTGTGAAGAAGGCCTGCGGGTTGTAA
>JAKITM010000065.1 GCA_021648045.1 Lysobacterales bacterium | reverse complement strand
CAGGTATTGAATACAGGTTTCAACATGCACTTTCTGACCACGCATAGTTGCTGTTTTGACCCGCGCCAGGGATTCTTCGCAAGTGGTATGCACAATATACAGTGAACAACCGGACTCATAGGCAAGATCAATAGCTCGGCCGGCAGCTTCAGCTTCACAAATGGCAGGTCTGGAAAGCACATGATATTTTGGCGAGGTATTGCCTGCCGCCAGATTCTGCTCAATATTACGGTCAACCATGTCGCCGTTTTCGCAATGGGTAGTAATAATACCGCCATGCTCTACTAGCTCTTGCATCAGTTCAAACATCTGCCGGTCATCAACCATTAAAGCACCCTTATAAGCCATAAACACTTTGAATGAATTAATTCCGTGCTCGTGAATGACCTTGGGTATTTCTTTGCGAGTTTCAGAGTTAAAATCGGTCACTGCGCAGTGAAAGGCATAATCTCCAACCGCGTGTCCATCGGCCTTTTTGTGCCAGTCTTGTAGTGCAGCCTCAAGGCTTTCCCCTTGAGTCTGAATGGCAAAGTCGATAATGGTAGTGGTACCGCCATGTAAACCCGCCAGCGTGCCGGTTTCAAAACTATCGCTGGCTTGGGTTCCCATAAAAGGTAATTCCATATGGGTATGGGCATCAATTCCACCGGGGAACAAGTAACAGCCCTCAGCATCAATCTCTTTGTCAGCGGTGATATCCAGCTGTTTGCCGATCATGGAAACGGTCTCGCCTTCAATATATACATCCGCTAGGTACTTATCGGTAGCGGTTACCACCATGCCATTTTTAATTAACAACGAAGTCATCTATTTTCTCCTACCAACTAATTTTCAATTCTACCCGAATCAGAGTAACATCTACAGGGACAATTCGCAGGAAAAGAGCATGGATCATTTTTTACAGGCAGCCATTGATGAAGCAAAAAAAGGGCTTGATGAGGGTGGAATACCCATAGGTTCGGTGATTGTTCACCAGGGAAAAATAATTGGTCGCGGTCACAATCGCCGGGTTCAACAAGGCAGCCCAATCTTACATGGTGAGATGGATGCTTTCGAAAATGCCGGCAGGCAAACAGCCCAAGTTTACCGAGAGTGCGTACTCTATACCACGCTATCCCCCTGCTCCATGTGTAGCGGAGCCATATTATTATATGAAATACCCCGAATCATCATCGGTGAGAATAAAACCTTTATGGGCGAAGAAGAACTCTTGCGCAGCCGCGGTGTGCAACTGGAGGTCCTCCAGGATCAGACATGTATAGATATGATGCAGGCTTTTATTCAACAACGGCCAGAATTGTGGAATGAAGATATAGGCGTGTGATTGACTAATCGGCGTGGCAGTTCCGTATTAACCCCAACTTCGAAAACATCAGCAACCCATTTGTTATCCGGAAACTACTTGAGAGAACTGTGGCATAATTAATACACAACTAATACACAAATTTATCCTTCCAACTACTAACCATTACCACTTACTGCTTATGAAAACCCAAACCCCAAAGAAACTAAAGTTTATTTAATCGGCAGTGGTATTGCTTCACTTGCCAGCGCTGTTTACCTAGAAAAAGATGCCGGAGTACTGGCTAAAAATATTATTATTCTGGAAAAAGACCGCATCGCCGGAGGCGCACTTGATGGTGCAGGCGAAGTAGAGAAAGGCTTTATGGTTCGCGGTGGCCGAATGCATGAAATGCACTATGAGTGCTACTGGGAGTTGCTTTCCCATATTCCATCGCTGGAAGACCCCAATATTTCCGTACGCGATGAATCCTATGAGTTCAACGAGCGCTTTGTTTCCAATGGTCAAGCACGCTTATTAAAAGATGGCAAAAAACTCGATGTTTCAAGCTATGGTTTATCTTTCAGCCAACAAGCCGACTTTCTTAAACTCACTTTTGTTTCAGAACATTCCTTGGGCAATAAACGCATTGAAGACTGGTTTGATGCAGACTTTTTTGAAACCAACTTCTGGTATATATGGACTTCGATGTTTGCCTTTCAGAAATGGAGTAGCTTGGCTGAAATGCGCCGTTATATGAAGCGCTTTATTCATCTGGTTGACGGCCTGTATAAACTTGGCGGGGTAATGCGTACCAAATACAATCAGTACGATTCGGTTGTACGCCCAATGAAAACATACCTCGAAGCCAAGGGCGTTAGCTTTAAAATGGGTTGTGAAGTGGTTGATATCGATTTTAATATTGCGGCCGATAAAAAAACCGCAACAGTACTGCACCTGAAAAACAAAAATGAAATTGTCCTTGGTGACAATGACTATGTGTTTTTCACCAATGGTTCAATTACAGAAAGCACCGATAACGGCAGCTGGGACCGTGCGGCTGAATTAAAAGGCATCGCTGAATCCGGCTCCTGGAAATTATGGAAGCGCATCGCTGCCAAAGATCAGGCCTTCGGCAACCCCGGGCCTTTTTGTGATGATATTGACCTGCAAAAATAGTTTTCCTTTACCGCCACTATGAAAGACTCCACTTTCCAGGATTACATGGAGAACTTTTCCGGCAATGTTGATGGTACCGGCGGACTGGTCACCATGACCGATTCAAACTGGCTGATGTCCATCGTTATTGCCCGCCAGCCGCATTTTCCGCAGCAACCCAAAGATGTAAAAATCTTCTGGGGCTATGGGCTATACCCGGATCGCAAGGGCAACCATGTTAATAAAACCATGGCCGAATGCACGGGCGCTGAAATGCTCGAAGAGCTCTACTACCACTTAAAAATTCAGGGGCTAATGCAGCCAGTAACCGCCTCCGGCAAAGTCAACTGTATCCCAGTCGCCATGCCTTTTGTCGACAGCCTATTTATGCCCCGCAGCACCGGTGATCGCCCTGAAGTTATTCCAGAAGGCGCAACTAACTTTGCATTCTTAGGTCAGTTTGCTGAAGCACCAAAGGATTGTGTATTTACGGTTGAATATTCAGTTCGGACGGCGCAAATGGCCGTTTATGGGCTTTTTGATACCGATAAAGAAGTTACGCCAATGTATGACTCGGCGCATAATCCAAAATACCTACTGGGTGCGTTGAAAGCGATCAGCCGTTAAGGAATAGTTTTTCTTAACCGCTAAACGCTCGACTCTAATTCACCTAAACCTGAATTAGCAGATTTAATATTCGGCTACTCGCACTGCTACACTTTGTAGCAGTGTCAGCAGCATGGTTTTGTCTTAAAAAAGCAATAGGGGAATTGTTGTCCCTGTAACTCTAAGCTCCCACAACCACTACGCCAACTATGGCAATATTAAGAAAAAACCAATAAAACTATAGTGTAAACTTATCAGCATCACTCCTCATCACTTAAGGTATCGGGCATGAGCACAACAGCCAACGCAGTTCCTATAGCAGCTTCAAGCAAGCAACGGATTTTTATTCGTTATTTCACTGCTATTCTAACCGACCTTGTGATATTGGGTTTGTTTAGTCAATATTGGGACCGGGTTGAAATCAGTAGTTTTACAGTGGCTCTAGCGGCGGCAGTCTTACTACAGGTGTCACTAAAAGCCACTGTTTTTCTTGAACATAAAACAGCAGAGTACATTAACAAACGCTCCAAAAAATTCACTAGGCTTAAACGCGGCTTGGCCGCATGGGCTATCCTGTTTGTCTCCAAGCTGCTTATCCTTGAAGCACTAAATATTGCCTTTGGTGATGATATGAATTTCATCGGCAAATGGCATGGCTGGTACCCTTTATTATAGTGGTGATAGTAATATTCGCTGCAGAAGCCCTGATCAACTGGTTCTATAATTTTCTCGGCGATAAGCCCGCACAAGGTAAATAATATGCGTTTCATTATACTTACATTACTAGTCAGCCTGATAGGCAGTGCCCATTCAGGAACACTTAGCCCGGCGGCTAAAGAAATGGCCGCTGTTCCGGTGAATAGCACGGCCACCGATGTGCGTTACCAAGGTAAAGTTATCTGGCATGAACTTATCACTTCGGATGCGCGCCTGGCCGGCGATTTTTATGAAAAAATGTTTTCCTGGAAACTTGATTATAAGGGTAGCTATACCGAGATATTTTTTGAAGGCAAAGCCATTGGTGGAATGATCGAGATTAAACCAAAAAACGAGCAAGGTGCTGCCGCTTTGTGGATTCCTTCAATTTCTGTAAAGGATGTAGATAAGGCTGTCGCTGCTGCGACACAACTGGGCGGGAAAACACTCAAACCTGCAACAGACCTCGACAAACGCGGAAGAGCAGCCTTAATTGCTGACCCCGACGGGCGCCACTTTGCCGTACTTTCAACCCTAAGCGGCGATCCTCTAGATGCTGAAGCAAGTTTCAATAGCTGGTTGTGGGATGAAGTCTGGAGCAATAACATGGACTCCAGCGAAGCCTTCTATACCGATTTATTTGGCTATGACCAGGTTGCCGAAGGCAATAATTACCGGGTACTGTTAGCAGAAAATAAATGGCGCATGGGTATTCGCAAAATAGAAAATGAAAAAGAATACAGCCTTTGGGTACCGGTTATCAGAGTGCGTAATATCCACGCCAGCACCCGTCAAGTTGAGCCTTCCGGCGGCAAAGTATTGCTCTCACCAGCACAAACACCGGGTGATGGCAAAGCCGCACTTATCAGCGACCCAACCGGCGCCTTGTTATTAATCCAAGAGTGGCAATACCCTGCCAACCGGGGAGAACAATAATGAAAAGCATAACTAAAGTTGCTTTAGTTTTAATCCTGCTGCTGCTGGCAGCTTGCAGTTCCACATATAGCCCCTATTCCAGTTCTATAGGGGTAAGCACGGGCTTCTATGCAGGTTATGGCTATCCTTATGGCGGTTATGGTTATTATCCCGGCCGTCCCTATTACCCCGGTCACCCGAGCCACCCAAATAAACCAAACCGCCCAGACAGACCCACGACCCTGCCCATGCCAGTCACTGAGGCCCGTGGTAGATCATCTTCAAGACCCTCGACCATGGGTCGCCCGCGCAGTAGCATGAATCGATCTATGCGGATGCCACGCGGTGGCGGTTCCCGCAGGCGTTAGTATTATGTACTCGGAACTTGCAATCCTTGCCCTATTTATATTTATTTATAGCTTGGTAGCTGGTCGGGTCGAGCGTTCGTTTATTTCCGGGCCTATGGTATTTGTCAGTGCCGGCTTTTTAATGGGGCCTTATGGCCTTGGCTGGTTTGATGGAGATGCCAGTAGCGTAGACTTGCGTTTTCTTGCAGATTTGACTCTGGCCTTGATCCTGTTTACGGATGCCGCAAATTCGGACTTATCAACACTGAAGCGGCAGTTCCGCATTCCATCGCGCATGTTGTTACTGGGTTTACCCGGTGTCATCGCATTGGGGTTTGCTACTGCCTTGTTGATGTTCGATTTCTTATCAATATATGAGGCTGCAATTCTAGGCACCATGCTTGCAGCAACTGATGCGGCGCTAGGAAAAGCTGTGATCACCGACAAAGCTGTACCCGTTCGCTTGCGCGAGGGACTGAATATTGAAAGCGGGTTAAATGACGGCTTATGTGTACCTATTTTGCTGTTCTTTATTGCTTTGTCGGTAAGTGGTGCATCTGATCAACACCAAGCCTCTGCCTTTACCTTGTTAATACAAGAAGTGGGGATAGGACTAATTGTTGGTCTGAGTTTAGCCTTCATCGGAATTAAGTTAATACGCTGGTGCGCAAAACGAGGCTGGGTAACCGATGTATGGATGCAAGTGACTGTTATTGGTCTAGCCATTGCATCTTTTGCGATTGCCCAGAGTCTGCACGGCAGCGGTTATATTGCCGCATTTACGGGTGGTTTATTATTTGGCTATCTAGCCAACGATGCCACCCACAAACTGGTGTTTGCCGCTGAAGGCACTGGTGAGACTCTGGCATTGGTAACCTGGATGTTATTTGGTGCAATGGTTATTGGTCCTGCTTTGCAACTGTTTAGCTGGGAAGTTATGCTCTATGCATTATTGAGCCTTACTGTTATCCGTATTCTGCCGATATTTATATCCTTGGCATGGTTGGGGGAAAGCTATTCAAGCCGTTTTTTCCTTGGTTGGTTCGGTCCCCGCGGGCTGGCCAGCATCGTGTTTGCCATTATCGTTATAAATGCCGGTGTTCCAAACGCAGAATTCCTTGCACTAGTGGTTATTTGTACTGTGCTGCTAAGTTTGATAGCCCATGGAATTAGCGGCCGCCCCTTGGCTGGCTGGATTGGACGCAAAGAAAAAAGTCAGCAACAAACCGAAGAGTAATCCACTACAATACTAGATTACAACCCCACTCTCCCCCGCTCATAGCTATCAGGAAATGCAATTAATGTTTATCAGAGCCATTTCTACCGTCAGCCTGGTTTTAGCCTTGCTAACACCAGCGCTAGCCCAACAGTCCAAACCGCCACCTGGGGTTCTAGTTGCCCCAGCCAGCCAGCAGGATCTAGTGCGTACTTCAGACTTACTGGGTAAAACCATGGCGGTCAACGATGTCTCTATCCGCGCGCGGGTTTCTTCATATTTGCTTGAAAAGAACTTCCGCGAGGGTAGTGAAGTTGAAAAAGGTACTATCTTGTTTCGTCTTGACCCTGAAATCTACCAGGCAGTAGTGGCGGCTGATAAAGCCGGAGTATCTGAAGCAAACGCCGCCGTTAGCCAAACCAGCTCCGATTTTGCACGCTATACCGAACTGAGCAAAAAAGATTATGTCTCCCAACAAGACCTTGACTTGAGCAAGGCGCATAAACTCCAGGCGATAGCCAAACTAGAATCGGCACACGCCAAGCTTACTCGTTCTAAGATTGATCTTGCCGATACAGTCCTTAGTGCACCTATAAGTGGCCGCCTGGGACGCAGCAATATCAGCGTGGGTAATTTAGTTGATAGCAGCAGCGGCGAGCTGGTGCGCTTAGTTGAGCTAGACCCAATTTATGTAAGTTTTAATATTTCGGAATCTCAGTTACTCGGACTTCAGGATCAAACCGCCGCCAGAGCGCTACAGGGTGACTCACCCGAACACTTTGGCTTCAAGTTAATTTTACCCGATGGAGAGCCACACCCGCAGGCTGGCAGTTTGGAGTTTATTGATAATGTGGTTAATCCACAAACTGGCACCATTCTGGTGAGGGCTAAGTTTGCTAACCCTGATAAAACCCTGATTCCAGGCCTCAATGTTATTATTCAAATTAGTTCTCAGGAGGCCGCAACCAAACTAACCATTCCACAAGTTTCAGTACAAGAGGACCAAACGGGTTATTTTGTAATGGTAGTAGACAATAGCAATAGGGTTGAAAAACGCGCAGTAACCTTAGGCCGTAAAGTTGGTGTCGATTGGGTGGTAAACGATGGCTTAATAGACGGTGAAATGGTTATCGTCAGTGGGATACAAAAAGTAAGGCCCGGAATCACAGTTAATCCGGAACCTGCTCCTACTCTAGACCCAAAAGGTTAAAACGCTGTGATTAGCTCCTTTTTTATTACCCGTCCAAAGTTTGCCTTTGTCATTTCCATTGTTATCAGCATTGCCGGAATACTGGCATTATTAGCTTTACCGATTGACCGTTATCCGGAACTCACCCCGCCAAGTGTAAAAGTTAGTGCTGTTTTCCCAGGTGCTGATGCGGCAACCATTGCGGATACTGTAGCCGGCCCTCTGGAATCCGCTATCAACGGAGTTGATGACATGCTGTATATGTCATCTAACAGTTCCAATGATGGCAGCTATGTATTAACCGTCAGTTTTGCCGTCGGCACTGACCCTGATACCGCCACCGTTAATGTACAAAACCGGGTCTCGCAGGCAACCCCCAAATTACCTGAGGAAGTAAAACGCCAAGGTGTCACTGTACTCAAACAATCCAGCAATATGCTGCTTATTGTTAACCTGATTTCACCAGAAAATACCTTTAACTCCTTGTTCTTAAGTAACTATACAGATATCAATATTCGGGATTCTCTGGCGCGAATTCCTGGGGTTGGTGATGCCAGTATAATCGGTGCCCGCGACTACAGTATGCGCCTGTGGCTGAACCCTAATAAACTCGCCGGCTTAGGCATGCAAACCACTGATGTTATCGATGCTGTGCGCGAACAAAATGTGCAGGTAGCTGCCGGTAAACTAGGTGGTGAACCTGCTCCAGAAAACGCTCAGTTTGAATATACACTGCGAGCCAAGGGCCGTCTCACTACGGTTGCAGAGTTTGCCAATATTATCATCCGGGTAAACGCCGATGGCGGTATAGTTCGGGTTAAAGATGTAGCCCGGGTGGAACTGGGTGCAAAAAGCTATTCATCATATGGAACACTCGACGGTCAAGACTCTGCTCTGCTGGCAATATATCAGGCTCCAGGGGCAAATGCGCTGGCAATATCAACTGCAATCCGGACTGAAATGGAGGCCCTTGCTCAGCGTTTTCCTACAGATATCGAATATCGCATTTTGTATGACTCTACCGACCTCATTGGCGCATCTATTTCCGAATTGGTGGTAACTTTAATAGTAGCAATACTACTGGTAGTGCTAGTGGTATTTATATTTATCCAAGACTGGCGCTCTACGCTAATCCCTATTATTGCCATTCCGGTTTCCCTGATTGGAACCTTTGCGGGCCTACTTGCGCTGGGCTACACCATTAACCTAATCACCCTGTTCGGTTTGATTCTGGCTATTGGTATTGTTGTTGATGATGCGATTATCGTGGTCGAAAATGTACAGCGACACATGGCTGCCGGGCTCAAGCCTGCTGCCGCAACTTATAAAGCGATGGAAGAGATTTCAGGTGCCATCATCGCCACTACCTTGGTGCTGCTGGCAGTGTTTGTACCCGTTGGCTTTATTCCAGGCATGACCGGGCTGTTATTTAAGCAATTTTCTGTAACTATTTCCATTGCAGTGCTGATTTCCTCAATAAATGCGCTAACGCTTAGCCCCGCACTATGCGCTATTTTCCTGAAACCCGTCAATACTCAGCCAAAAACCGGTTTCTTTGGTTGGTTTAATCGCCAATTCGAAAAGCTGCGTAATGTCTACACAAAACTTGTAGCGCGTTTATTAAAAACCTCATATTTAGCATTGATACTTTTTGCCGGCATTGTTGTGTTGGCGGCTGTATTGATGAAAACCATCCCCTCAGGATTTGTACCACTGGAGGACAACGGTGCATTTGTGGTCGATATTCAGCTACCAGATGGCGCCGCTCTCAGCCGCACTGAGAAAATAATGGAACAAGCCACCAGCATTGTGAAAAACCAAGCTGGGGTTACGAATGTCATTAGTGCTCCTGGTTTCAGTATGCTCAAAGGGACTATTTCGGCTAACTCCGGGATGCTTATTGTAATTTTAGAAAACTGGGATGAGCGCACTGATGCCAGTGAACACGAAGAACAAATAGTCGCCAGTCTGAGAGCAAAATTGGGCAGTATCGCCGGGGCTAACCTGTTCCCGTTCCAGTTCCCACCTATACCAGGACTAGGCGCTACCGGGGGGTTTGAATATCAGTTGCAGTCTATCGCATCAGCCAGCCCCCAGGAAATGGCCGCCGTTATGCGTGGATTTGTGATGACTGCAAATCAGCACCCTGATTTAAACGCGGTTTTTAGCACATTCAAAGCTGGCGTCCCGCAGATATTTATAGATATTGACCGTGAAAAGGCCAAAATATTGGGCGTTCCATTACAAAATATTTTTAGTACGCTCTCAACTGCAATGGGCGGCGCTTATATCAATGACTTTAATAAATTTGGTAAAAGCTATCAGGTAACCGCTCAGTCCAGCAGCGAGTTTCGCGGGAATACTCAGGACATTTTAAATCTTTATGTGCGCAACAAAACTGATGAAATGGTACCCCTGCGAGCACTGGTTACTACAGAGTCACTACTGGGACCAGATGTAATCAATCGCTATAATATATACCGTTCAATAAAAATAAATGGCAGCGCCGCCGCCGGGTCTAGTTCAGGTGGAGCGATTGCTGCCATGGAAGAGCTATCTGCAACTGCACTACCAGATGGTTACACCTATGCTTGGACAGGACAGGCCTATCAGGAAATTCTTGCGGGTGATCAAACCAGTATCATTTTTATTCTGGCGATTATTTTTGTCTACCTATTTCTGGTGGCCCAATATGAAAGCTGGATGATCCCTTTCTCAGTATTAATGGCGGTGCCAATTGCGCTTGCAGGTGCAGTATTGATGCAAATGATCGCCGGACAGATAAACGATATCTATATGCAAATTGGTATGGTTTTGCTCATTGGCATGGCAGCCAAGAATGCTATCTTGATTGTGGAGTTCGCCATGGAATTACGCCGCGAGGGGAAATCCATTGTTGATGCGGCGTTAACTGCTGCAAGCTTGCGTTTCCGGGCAGTCTTAATGACCGCATTCTCGTTCATTCTGGGCGTATTACCCCTAGTGATCGCAAGTGGTGCCGGTTCCGCCAGTCGGCGCTCACTGGGTACTGCCGTATTCGGCGGAATGTTGGCATCCATCGTAATCGCCACAGTATTGGTACCCGTGTTCTATATGTTGATACAAAGCCTGCGGGAAAAAGTTTCCAGCGCGAAATGAATTCTGTTGCCCTACTGACCTCAGCCAATAACTGATTCCCGTGTTAGCCCACCAACAGCAGTGATAATGAAGGTCAGAAGGCGATTAGGAGCACAAATAGTAACAATAAAAAATCTCAAGCTTACCGGCGGGTAATTCAGTTCAAGAACTTCTTTTTGGTAAGTTTAAATTTCGAAATTTTTTTATTTATTTTGACTAAATACTCTAATATTTTCTCCAAGTTCAGCTTAGGTTATAGTTGACAGTGTTAAAGTTTGGTAAGCGCGAGAAATGGATATCTAAGGTGTATATTGACGATGGTTTGAGAAGCGAGGTCAGTCCCTCAGTTGCCTCAGTTGACCGAGCATGGTTATCTTTGAGTAAAGCTCAAAAATTAATCTGGCGGCAGAATAAGGTGTCTAGCTGTCGAATTTTACCAATATTTACTTTTACTGTTAATGAATGGTTGCAGCAAAGCGTTGAAATATTAAACCGTATTTCTAATCAATTCGACCAGGAAGAACTAATTGTTCGCAGCAGCAGTACAGAGGAAGACTGTCGTTATCTTTCTAATGCCGGTGCATTTAAGTCAATTTTGAATGTTTCTGCTCAGTCTGAAAGCGCTTTACATAACGCCATTCAACAAGTCATTGATAGTATGCCTGGCACAGGTAAGGATGAAGTTTTGATCCAGCCTATGGTAACAAACTTCCTCTATGCTGGTGTAGCTTCTACACATTGTCTAGTACACGAATCCCCATACTACACAATTGAATATTCAAGCAAAGATACATTTTCGGCAACCGCAGGTCGCGGCAACACACATTGTGTATACCATGTTCGTTCTGCTTTAGATCAACAACTATGTATGCCAGAACTACAGCCCGTCCTAATAACTTTAAAGGAGTTAGAGTCGTTAAATAATGAGGATACTCCTTTAGAAATTGAATGGGCTCTTGATGACTCTGGCATTGTGCTTTTCCAGGTTCGCGCGTTGAAATTAAAAGCCAATAAACCTTGTCCCGAAATACTGAAGAATGTCCATGCGAGCCTGCTTTTAAAGTCTCAGCCTGATGCCTGCGGAGCACCTATTTATTCCTGCATGTCTGACTGGAACCCGGCAGAATTATTGGGAAGACGACCACGCCCGCTAGCCTTATCTTTATTCAGCCATATAATCAGCCAAAGTAATTGGTATAAATCTAGACAAGCCATGGGCTACCAGTCTATTTACAAACAAAATCTTGCAGTAAATTTTGGCGGCTTCGTATATATTGATGCCCGCGCCTCATTTGCTTCATTGATACCAAATTCCCTGGCGAAAAAAGATGCCAATAGCCTGGTCCAGGCCTGGCTTGGAAGACTAAAATCATCACCTGAGCTACATGATAAAGTTGAGTTTGATATCGTCCAAAGCTGTTATATTCCAGGGCTCCTGGACTCCCTAGAATCTCGTTATCCGGGGGTTTTAAGTCCTGCTTCGCAATTAAGCTGGCAACTGGGTTTAAAAGAAATCACTGTGAATGCCATTCACCAAAACAAACAAAGCGGGCTACCGCTGGCCAAACGAATTTTGGAAAACTTGGAACAAAATTGGCTTATACAGGCAGCCTCCAGTAAAGACACAGAAGCTTCATTTTTTCTCGAGCAGTCGAAAGTTGGCGGTTTTGCTTTTTCTATCTTTGCCCGGTGTGCTTTTATCGCAGAAGAATGGATTCGTTCGCTGGTTTCCACTGGAGTCCTTAGTGAAGCACGCAGCAATCAACTTAGACAGTCTGTAGGAACTATTACCAATCGCCTTATCGATGCTTCAACTAGGTTAAGAAATGGCCTACTAGACCCACAAACCTGGTCCTTAGAATTTGGCTATTTACGCCCAAGTAATTTTGATATTTGCTCTTTGCCCATTAACGCAGCCGATATTACTCGTCAGTCTAAAAGCACAATAGCTCATACAGGTAACAGTGCATTTCAACTGAGTGCAGTAGAAGACCGAAAAATAACCGCTCTATTGAATTCACACAAACTAGCCATATCACCCCCTGTGTCAGGATAGTTGTCGCCTCTAATATTTCATTAAGAGGTAGACAATAATGCGTACAATACATAATCAATCATTTAAAAAGCAGGCTGTAGAAAAGGCCCTGAGTCGGGCACACGGCATA
>JAKITM010000064.1 GCA_021648045.1 Lysobacterales bacterium | reverse complement strand
CATCAGCGAACAACCGAATGGTCTGTTCCCGATTGTGTTGCTGCACTTCGGTGCTGCGCTTTCTGGCATCTGTTCTAAGCATGCTCCCGATTATAACATCTTGGGTATTTGAATGCTAGGTTAATAACTTAACTACCTCTGGAGCAAGTTCTTGGTTGTCAGGCATTCCTACTTGGGCCAGAAGTAAAGTCAGCTACTACACTACTTCATTCAAAGATAGAAGGTGGAGGTATGACTATTGCAGCCTAGCCAGCGATTGGTTCTTGTCAGACCCAGAAGATGGTGTGGTAGAAAGGTCTAGGGGTCAACTCTCAGGCGCTTCGAATCGTGGCCATAGAACCGGTCAGTGCCATACCGATGATATGCGTGACATGTCTCAGCTTCATGACAGTGGTAGAAATTCAATTATGAATTCGAACGCTGCGCGATAGTAACTGGCTTCAAATACCCTCTGGTGTTTGCCAGAGGGTATCTTAATATATATTGAAAGTTCTGCCTGTCTGTTCTTCTAGATAAAACCTAAGGGTAGGTGCTCATTCACTCGAAGTACCGGATAACCGGTATTCCTACCGTGGCCTCATGTGCTCTTTCCGGTAGGATGACTTCGACATCCGTCTCGGCTTCATCAAGCAGGCGGTATTGGTTGGGAGATATCTTTTCACTGCTGGCGGCATAACGCCTGGCCAAGGCCAGGTTTAGTTGTTCCTGGAGGGTGAGAACCTGGGTTTTGTATTGTTGGTTTTGGCTGTCTATATTAGTGAGAGGTGTCGGCGCTCTATCTGTCATTCATCGTGCTACCCCAATTGACCTACAATCAGGATCAAGCCAGCGCTAACTCTGCCTAATCCACTTCCAGACTTCCCTCCATTGGGGTTCTTTTCCGTACATCAACATACTCAGCCGGAAGATTTTACTAGCAAATTTCCGAGTCCAGGCAACAGCAACGATTAGTAGCAACAATGACACGATGACTTGCCACATATCCACTGTGCCCATCACCATTCGAACCGGCATAACACCCATCGAGGTTATGGGTAAAAAGCTTAAAATCTGCACCACGATATTGTTGGGTTCAGAGATGGCAAAAAACGCTACAGATACAGCCAGAACAGGCAGTAACATCAGCGGTGTTTTGGTTGATGTATTGGGGTCTTCAACCATTGCAGCAATAGCCACCATAAAGCAATTCCAAAACAACAGGCCAGCGAGGGCGAAGGAGCCTATCAAGCCAAATGTGATGATTGAGCCTTCAAAGCCCGCAAAATAATTGGGTGAATTGGTAAGTTTGGCAAACACGATAATACCGAGCACCGCTGTTATGGCGGTGGTGATAATGCTTTTCAAGCTCATCGCTGTTAGTCCCAACAACTTACCATCAATCCATGTTTGTGGTGATATAGCTGAGATGACCTGCTCAGTCACACGCATTTGTTTTTCACTGGTGACTGAAATAAATATATAGCTAAAACTCATAAATACACCGAGCAACATCAAGGCTAAAACGATAATGACGAATAATTTTTCTGATTCGCTGCTGGGCAGATTACCTTGCTCATGAATTTGAATTTCTAAAGCAACGGGTTGGTTCAGCAGATAGTAATCAGCAGAGCTGATTTCTGCACTCTCTAAGCGTTTATCAAGCAGCAGTTGGTTTAAGGAAGATTGTAACTCGTCTTGCCATGAAGCTTTTTCAAACACTGTTATCGCGCTTTTAGTAGAGTCTTTTATGCTTAGAATACCACCGAGATCCTTATCTGCGAGCCTTTGCATTAAAGTCGCTCGATCGGCTTCATTTGAGCGAGTCCAGGTAAAGCGACTAGTTCCTGCTTCAGGCAATGTAACACCAAGGTCATCGATAACAGCGATTTCAATGGGTTTTGAACTGCTGAATTTGCTGATTAATTCTTTACCACCGAAGCTCAAGCCGGACAAAACCAGTATCAGTATCAGGGTGAAAATCTCGCCTTTCCATTTAAAGTAGCGGAAAAACTCCCATCGGGCCACGGTTAATAATGGACTAGGCATCGACTAACTCCTTATGTTTTTTAACGGCATCGAGATAAATGCGATGTAAACCAATGGTTTCAGTATTAATATTGTGAATGCTCATGGTCTCAGTGCAGGCTTTTAGCAGCTGACCGACATTGTTTTCATCATGCAGGAAAAAGTTAATCCGCATATTCCCATCAACAGCAAGATCATCAATTTCATAATTGCAAATATCACTCAGCCCAGCTAGTGTTTGTTGGTTTATTGCTGCAACATCAATTGACAGTTTCATTGCAGAAGATGCATCATTTAGCACATCTTTCAATTTACCCTGAAGTACTGCAGTACCACGGCTTAGCAATAATATTTCATCGGCGAGGCGCTCAACTAAATCCATCTGATGAGCACTAAGCACGATGGTCATACCATCTGCACTGAGCTCATGAATAATCTCAATCAGCTTTTCCTGATTAACAGGATCAAAACCTGAGAAGGGTTCATCGAGAATAGCAAAATCCGGCCGATGCAGAATTGATGAAATCAGTTGAACCTTTTGCTGATTACCTTTGGAAAGGGTCTGGAGTTTATCGTTTTCTCTGTCGGCAAGGTCAAAGCGTTTTAACCATTTTGAGGCTTCTTGTTTTGCGTCATTTTTTTTCATTCCTCTTAACATACCTAAATAGACTAGGGAATCGAGAGGTGATTTATCTGGATACATGCCTCTTTCTTCAGGAAGATAACCCATTTTTGCAGGATTTGAACGGCCATCAGAACTCTTGTTGTAGGCAATCACACCGCTATCGGGCCTGATGATATCGAGCAGCATTCTAACCGCTGTGGTCTTTCCTGCGCCATTAGGACCGAGCAATGCGTAGATAGTGCCAGGATGAACTTCAAAGCTAAGATCAACTACGGCTTTGACATTACTGAAACTTTTATTGATGTTTGAGACACTAAGAAATGCTTCTGACATTCAATCTCCTCCTTGGGGAATTGAATTATTACATAAATCGTGCACATGAGTCGCGGACAGGTAACTCTAGGTCGATTTGTAAAAATATTGGAATACCCAGGAAATATCCGGGAAAAACATCTGCTAAAGCCGGGGCGACTCAGCAAAGAACAACTTGTTTGAAGAAATGACGACGCGCCTTGATCCGGATGAATCCAGCGTGCCGGTTTCGTTGGCTTATCACCGGGACACCAAACTGGATGGTTCGCACCTGCATTAATCTATTCTTACGGGTCCTACGGTAGCTCTAGTGACCCCTGGTTTCAGAACTCCATCATCAGCCTGATGGACAGGGGGTTTGTTTATGTCATAGCCCATATCCGTGGTGGTCAAGAAATGGGGCGTGCCTGGCGTATAAGCCACCAGTGAAAACCATAAATTGCCTACATACTGGTGGCTTGATTTACCAATGTCACCACCACTGGTGTCTATGCCTATGCAGTTTATGATAAACTTTGGGATTCACTCAATTCTTGAGGTCTACCTTGAAAAAATTATTCGCAATAAGCATAACTTCTGCGCTGGCAATCTCGTTAAGCGCTTGTAACATAGATAAAAACGACTTGGCTGAGACCAAAGCTAGCTTGCCTGCCGGAATTACCTTGATCGAAGAATTCAAAGGTGATGAAAACAGCATAGCCATCCCCTATAGCAAATACAAGCTGGCTAATGGCCTAACTGTAGTCTTGCACGAAGACCATTCAGACCCTTTAGTGCATGTTGATGTTACTTATCATGTGGGCTCCAATCGTGAAGAAGTAGGGCGTTCTGGCTTTGCTCATTTCTTCGAGCACATGATGTTCCAGGGCTCTGCCAATGTCGCTGATGAGGAGCATTTCAAAATTGTTTCCAATGCCGGTGGCACACTTAATGGCACAACTAATTCAGACAGAACCAACTATTTCCAGACCATGCCTGTTAACCAGCTCGAGATTGCACTCTGGCTAGAAGCTGATCGTATGGGTTTCTTGCTGGAAGCGGTTACCGAGGAAAAATTTGAAGTACAGCGCGAAACTGTTAAAAATGAACGCGGCCAACGGGTAGATAACCAGCCTTACGGCCGTGCGGGTGAAACCCTCAACAAAGCGCTTTATGCAGAAAAACACCCCTACTCATGGCCGGTTATTGGCTGGCTGGAGGATCTCAACCGAGCAGACCTTGCGGACTTGAAACGCTTCTTCTTGCGCTGGTATGGACCCAATAATGCAGCGCTTACTATCGGTGGTGATATTGACCCAATGGCTACTCTTGAGTTGGTTAATAAATATTTCGGATCAATTCCGGCTGGACCAGAAGTAGAAAACTTACCTAGACAGCCTGGCCAGCTAGATGCTGACCGTTATGTGACATTGGAAGACAACATCCATCTGCCCGCTTTGGCATTTATTATGCCAACGGTATACATGGGACATGCAGATGAAGCCGCACTCGATGCCGCTGCCAAAATCCTTGGTCAGGGACAGGCCTCCATGCTGTATAAGAGCCTGGTGCAAACCGGTCGGGCGGTGCAGGCAAGCGTTAACCATAGTTGCCGCGAACTGGCCTGTGAAATGATGTTTATAGTTATTCAGAATCCAGGCTCTGGCGAAACACTGGCAGAAATGGAGCAGGAAGTTCGCGCCACCATGGGTGAATTTGGCAAACGCGAAGTTAGTGAAGACGATTTACAGAAATTCAAAGCCGAATATGAATCTCACCGGGTATTTGGACTACAAAGCGTACGCGGTAAAGTATCTACCCTAGCAGCATTTCAGACCTACACGGGTAGCCCCGCAGGCATCGGTAAAGAAATTCAGCGCACTCTTGGCGTAAGCACAGCTGATGTTACTCGGGTATTTAATCAGTATATTGCCGGCAAACCTGCCGTTGTATTGAGTATAGTTCCCAATGGCAAAACTGAAATTGCAGCAGCGCTACAAAACCACCAAACTAAGGATCGCCATATACCCGATAGCTTCGGCGATGAGGGCAAAGCTTTAGCGCTAAGACCAGCAACTGATAACTTTGATCGTAGTAAGACTCCAACCCCGGGCATTAACCCGAGTGTTGAGTTACCTACAATTACCGACTTTAGCTTAAGCAATAACATTCGGGTTCTCTCCGTACCTAATACTGAAACCCCGACGATAACAGTGCGGGCTGTGTTTGATGTTGGTAGCCGTGATGAGGCCGCCGGTAAAGCCGGTTTAACTTCATTAACTACCACACTGATGGGTGAGGCCACAGAGAACTATACGGCTGCTGAATTTTCTGAGGAGCTGGAGAGAATTGGAGCCAGCATCAATGTGCGTCAAGGTACATACCAGACTACAGTCACACTTAATACCCTGAGTAAGCACTTGGATAAAGCCATGGAGCTAATGCTGGAACGCACCTTACGACCCGCATTTACTGAAACCGACTTCGAGCGCCTGAAGAGCCAAACTATAGAAGGCTTGATCGCAGCCCGTAAAGTCCCCGCAGGTTTGGCTCGTCGTGCAGTATCTGCAGTATTGTATGGCCCAACCCATCCACTCTCTTATCCTGGCGCTGGCTTACCATCTACAGTTAAAGGCATCTCACTTAGTGATGTCAAAAGCTATTACGCTCGCTATATTCCCTCACACCTGAGTGGCATCACCATCAGCTCTAAGCTTAATCAGGCCGAAATTGCTACCGCACTCAGTGGTTTTGCCAGCTTAAAAATTGCTGCTACACAGCGTCAAACTGTAGCAGGTCCGATTGAAATAAAAGGGCGAACACTTTATTTAATCAATAAAGAAGGTGCCGCGCAATCGAGCCTACGCACCACTCAACCAGCTCTTAAATACGCCGCTCTTGGTGATTATCACCTAGCTGGGCTGAGTAACTTCACGCTTGGTGGGACTTTTAATAGTCGCATCAATCTGAATTTGCGTGAAGATAAAGGCTATACCTATGGTGCCCGTAGTGGTTTTTACGGTGGTAAGGAATTCGGTAGCTTTGGTACTTCAACTGATGTAAAACAGGATTCAACTGCTGCTTCTATCACTGAAATACTTAATGAGCTGAAGAGTTATTCTGACAATGGTATGACCAAAGCCGAGTTTGACTTTATGCGTTCAGCCATTGGCCAGCGCGATGCTCTGCAATATGAAACCCCCGCACGCAAACTGGGGCTGCTTGATACCATACTTCGCAACGACTTGCCTTTAGATTATCGTAGCCAGCAAAATGCGCTGTTGCAATCAACCGACATAAACACCCTTAATAAATTGGCGGGAAAATATATCGATACCGATAATATGGCCATTGTGGTGGTCGGTGATGAAGCGGCAATTCGTGAAGAACTAGAAGCTCTAGGTATCCCGATAAAAATGCTGGATGAAGATGGCTTTGTTATAGAAGCTAAATAACATTAATCAGCAATTTATCTCCCTGAAAACCCGGCACACTCTGCCGGGTTTTCTACTTGCGCTTGCAGTATGCTAATAAGTTATTACTGATGGGCATTAAATAAATATTTCTATGGATGCCTGTCCCAAAGCACTAGTCCTAAAATCACTAAAAACCCAACTAAGAATGAAACAAGGCATGAACACTACAAATATGATTAAGACTAATAATATTCAACGGCTCACTATAGCTAACAACTGGCTCCTGAAAAATGCATTGATACTAGTTCTGCTAGCTTTCTCCTTGAGCGCCCATGCTGGAGAGCAAAGAGACAGCCCTGACCCCAATAGCACCAATGCTTTACGCGAGAGTTTGCGCGAACTCATTAGTTCTGCCAAAGATGCTGTATTCCCATCGTTGGTGAATATTCAGGTGATGACTTCAAGGTTTTACCAGGGCAGGGAGATAAAAGGGCAGTCAGTTGGCAGCGGTACTATTATCTCGAAAGATGGCTTGGTGCTAACAAATTACCATGTGGTAAGAAATGGGCGTAAGTTTATTGCGACCCTCGCAAATCAAGTTGAAGTTACGGCTGAACTGATAGGTGAAGACCCTTTAACTGACCTGGCGCTATTGCGGCTAAATCTCGATGAGATCAAAGCAGCTAATATCTCTTTATCGGTGGCAAAACTAGGTAATTCAGATAAATTGGCGGTTGGTGATACTGTGATGTCTATGGGTAGCCCATGGGCTCTGTCAAAATCAGTTACTCTGGGTATAGTCTCTAATACCAACAGAATATTTGTGAGTGCAGGTAATGATGCTGAAGGCATGCGCTTTTCCCATGACCAACGCACAGGCATCTATACCCGCTGGATTCAGCACGATTCGGCAATCAGTCCAGGCAATAGTGGCGGTCCATTAGTCAGCTTATGGGGTGAAGTTATAGGTGTAAACACTAGGGGTTCTAGCAATATGGGTTTTGCGATCCCCTCAAATTTGGCCTCTGAAGTAGCTGCAAAACTGAGTGAGCATGGTCATGTTCCAAGAAGCTGGTTTGGTTGGACACTTAAACCAATAAGAAATACCGGGATTGAGAAAGGCGTACTGGTGAATTCAATAGTTGAAAACGGTCCAGCGGCCAAATCAGGAATAATGGCTGGAGATGTTATTCTCGAAATTAACAATGAAGCTGTAATGGTTTGGTTCGCAGAAGAGAAGCCTCTATTATTAATGACAATTTCTGATTACCCGATTGGTAGTGAAATTAACTTACGCTATTTGCGCGACAACAAAGTTCATAAAACCACCTTGAAAACCCGCGAGTTATTAGCCGAGCAGGGCAAAAAGACCTATTTTCGAGAATGGGGCCTAGTGGGTACTAATATCACCAGAAAAATGTTTCAAAGTCGTCGGTTGGAATCTCAGCGTGGAGTTCTAGTCCAGGGAGTTCGTGGTGGTGGTCCTGCAGAGACCGCAGAGCCTTCTTTGCGCACTGGGGATGTCATTACTGCTGTGAACGGTAACAAGGTAGTTTCATTGGCTGAGCTGACCAGCGCATATGAAACGCTTGTGGGCAATATATCAGTAGAGGATCATGTCCTGCTTGAGTTCACTCGTCTTGGGCGCAGTAATATGACCATGCTAAATATGCGCAATGGCGAGGTGAATCAGCACACGCCTGAAGTTGCTAAGGCCTGGCTTGGAATATCAGTACAGCCAGTATTGACCGATCTAGCCAAACGGCTTGGCTCACCCTCAGCTACCGGTTTTAGGATCACCAGAGTTTACCCAGCAACTTCTGCTGCTATGTCAGAACTGGCTGAAGGTGATATTGTTCTTTCACTCAATGGTGAACGCGTAATCCCAAGAGGTAGGCAAGATTCGGGAATGTTGCATAGGTTAATACGCCGGCTAGACATCGGTGCCGAGGCTGTTTTATTAGTATCCAGAGAAGGCAAGGAACAAGAGGTTTCAGTGACGCTTGAGCGCACCCACCTTACCCGCGCTGAAGTAGGGCGGCAGCAAAATGATGACTTTGGCCTTTTAGTACGTGAGATAACCTTCTTTGACCGTGATGAGAATCGTTGGCAAGCAGATACGAATGGGGTTTTAGTAGAAAAAATAGAGCGGGCAGGTTGGGGGCAACTTAGCGGAATTCGCTATAACGACCTTATATTAAAAATTGATGGTAATGAAATTAATAACCTAGCTGACTATAAAGCTGAGCTTGAAACAGTCACTCAATCAAAATCAGAACGGGTAACCTTCTTGGTGTTAAGAGGTGCTGAAACAAGATTTCTGTATATTGAACCTGATTGGTTTCCAGAAAGTTAAGCCACTGATTGCATCCCAATAATTACATCCACATTAAATATTAACGAGAGTAATAATGAAAAACAATCATTTTTGTAAAGTCCTTCTGGGCATGTTTCTTATAATTGGTTTGAACACTAGCGGCTTAGCGGTGACTAATGCTGACCTCACTAAAGTAATAGAGCAGCGAGCTGAGAGCCTAGTTACGGTTAAGTTTATATTAAACATTAGCATGGGAAGTGTGGCTAACAGAGACCAAGAAACCGAGAATGAAATGAGCTGTGTTATGGTCAGTTCTGATGGTCTAGTTATGTGCTCAAATAATAAATTATCGGGTTATATGGACATGATTAGTCAAATGACTGGTGGTGCTGGCTTGGGGATTTCTGCTATTCCAAAAGAATTGAAAGTTGTTATAGGTGTGGATCAAAACACATATGACGCGGAAATTGTCACCAAAGATTCCG
Organism: Lysobacterales bacterium; assembly: GCA_021648045.1. Taxonomy (GTDB): domain Bacteria; phylum Pseudomonadota; class Gammaproteobacteria; order Xanthomonadales; family SZUA-36; genus SZUA-51. The sequence goes on along the minus strand of JAKITM010000064.1, from coordinate 3,716 downwards.
AGCTCGATATTGTCTGGATAAAAATAAAAAACCCTGAAGCTGTTAAATTCGCTTTTGTAAATTTTTCCGCTGACAAAAAAACCGTTATAGGTGATGAAATTATCGTATTAAGGCGTATGGGTAACTACTTTGGTAGGCAGATTGTTGCAAGCACCGCCAGTATTGGTGGAATAACCAGCAAACCCCGAAAGCTGTATGTACCTGACATCATGTTCTCCAATGGTGGTGGTGTGCCCGTGTTTGCAAGCAATGGAGATGCAATAGGTTTTATGATTACACAGTTTCCAGAGTCTCATGGCGGTGCTAACTCAATGATGAGTATGATTTCTGGTAACTTCCAAGATGGTATGTCTGGCCTTATACTGCCGGCGGCAGAGGTTTCAAGTGCGACAAAAAGGGCCATGCAGCCGCATAAATAACTATTTTTTGTGTGGTTTCCGAGTTGCCTCGAGTTAGCGGTAAGCGAGTATGATATTTAGATTGCAGTTTTCATTAAGCTCGCTCTATTTAGAGTGGCGGTGTAGCCTTAGTTAGATATAGTGAATTCTAATTGCCCTTTCTCAATTGAAAAGCACGCTGGAAACAGCGTGCTTTTCGGGTTTATAAACCATTCTCAGGGTTTATTGAAACTCGATACTCCAGTTATCAATATAACCGGTATCGGCATTAGCCAAGTCCTTGACCCGTAATCTCCAGGTTCCCGCGGCTCCAACACTGGCAGCATTGAGATTCACCGTTCTGCTTAGATTATCTCCACTGTCATTTGAGTTGGTCCGGGCATGCAGGTTAGCAGTCGCTCCATTAGGTGCAATGATATCCACAACCAGATCACCACGCCATGTGTGTACGATATCGAACTTGATCTCGATAGTACCCGCATTGCCGCTGCGATTTACTAGGATATTGCTGGTAATGCCGGTGTTGTTATTATCCGGGATCGCAACATTGCTGCCATTCTGGAAGAAAGAGCTTTGACCTCCACTGGGCTCGGTATAACTTCCGGTTAGCCCTGTGCCAGAATAACTTGAATAGCCACGAAGCATGACATGGTATACACCTGCCTGAACATTGGAAATACTACAGGTTTCATTGTTTCCGGATATGAAGGGCCGACAATCCCAACTACCAGTTGTCGGTGCGCTGCCAAAACGGACATACAGATCAGCATCACCGCTGCCGCCAGCAAGTGCGAACTGGAGATCGGTCGCTCCTGCCGGTACTACCATAGTATAGAAGGTCTCGCTGCCACTGGCTCCGGAAATTCCGGTTAGCGCTACGCCGTTCTCGAGGACACCATTCCCAGGTGGAGGTGGGTTACTGATAAGTGAATCGATTGCTGCTGTTGCATTGGCATACCCAGCACCACAGATAGCCGTCGTACACTGATGATCTGGTACGCTGGCAAAAGAGTCCGCGGTATCTTGAATAACCTGTTTAACTTCAGCGGGTGTCAGGCTGGAGTCCACCGAGCGAATCAGGGCGGCGAGACCGGCAATATGCGGGGCGGCCATGGAGGTGCCTTGCTGGAAGCCAAAGCTATCTGAGCCGGGCCCTTGGCTACCACTGTTGTAGGTCGATAGGATCATAGTGGCATCCTGAAATACACCACCCTCGCAATCAGACAGGGAAGTTGGTTCAGCATCGGTAAAAGGATTACAACCGTCCCCACCTGGGCCCGTAATATCAACGGTGGAGCCGAAGTTGGAATAATAGGCTCTAGAGTTATCCTGACCACCTGCTGCAACCGAGATTGTATTGTTACAGTTGGCAGGAGGGTAGCCGGAGCTGGAATTATCGTTGCCAGCTGCAACTACGACTACTGCGCCCTGAGCTGTGGCATCTGCGATCGCATTCTGGTAGCTGTTGGAACAAGCCCCAGGGCTAGGGGAGCCTAGGCTCATGTTGATAACATCTGCAGGGTTTGGATTATTTGGCACACCACCGACATTGAGACCAGCAGCCCAGCGAATGGCATCGGTGATATCTGATGTCAAACCACCGCATTTGCCCAGTACCCGGATAGGTACCAGATTCACATCACCGGCAACTCCGGCAACCCCGCTTCCATTGTCGGTAAGTGCGGCGACTGTGCCAGCAACATGCGTGCCGTGCCAGCTGCTATCTTGCGCCGGATTGGTTCCGCATTCATCGGTAGCAACCCAGTCACCCGGATCCTGGGCGTTAGAATCGCGCCCACTGCCATCGTTGGCGATCGTGGGGTCGGATATCATGTCGTATTGCCCCACAACATTTGCAGCCAAGTCTGCATGTGGACGGTAGCCGGTATCGATCACCGCAACCGTCACAGAAGAACCCATGGTGGTATCCCATGCCCCCGGCAGGTTCATCCCACCAGCGCTGTTGGTATAGTGCCATTGTTCGTTGTAGCGCGTGTCATTCGGCACTAGGTAGTGGACCATTAATGCATCTACTTCCGCGTACTCGACATCGGAACGATCGTTAATAGTTTCCGCAATCTGCTGGACTTCAACACGACTCATTCTTTTGCCTTTGGCAAAACTCAGCACATCCTCGCCACCTGACATCTTGCGTTTGAATTTAAGCTTGATGCCAAGGTCTTTGCTCAGAGTAGAGGCTCGATCCATGGATTTCTTCGGACTACCACGATTAGAGGTAAGGTCCTGAGGGTTATCCTTATATTTAACAATGATTCCAGGAGCGAGCGGGTGAGCGGTGGCTCCGTAGTGATTATCCTGACTGATTAGGACAGATAATTCATCAGCTTGTGGATTAACTCCGATACTTGAGTCAATTGGTATGTCCTGTGCAAATACTCCACCGGCAGTTAATACCGATAAAGACGCAAGCACAGGGATAAGTTGTTTTTTGAACGATTTCATTCTGCAGTTTCCTTTCTCTATAAAGAATAAAGATTAATTACAATCTGTACCAACTGCAGTACGATGAGAAAATGCTCCCCCAATACTTTTACGCGTGTGCATACTAATCATCGAGGGGTTCTGCAATCACAGATCATCCATTTACCCCTAACCGCCTTTCCATGGCGACTTACACATTCTACAGAGTTCGAGTGATTAGTGCCACATATCCTGCTGAATTTATTTATAATGGCTGCCTGCCCAGTTACAAGATAGCGTAATGGGTCAGCTGTCTGGAGTGAACTACCGTCATAGGTTTTATTTTGGGTTTTATTGCTTTTTGATAATGTATAATCTTAGAAGGTTCGGGTTATCATTTGTTTCAGGGGAAAGTTTATGTTAAGGAAAGAGCTGTTAATGTGCAGCTATTCCCAGTGTTATAGGGTATCAAAATAATGAACATGGCACTCAGTCTCACAGGTATTTTTCACACAGTCTTCGGAATAGTTGCCTTAATCAGTGGTTTCATAATGCTTTGGCAAAACAAACAAATAAGCTATGCTCCACTCACAGGCAAGGTTTACCTAGTAGCCACGGTTGTTACTGCTGCTTCATCCCTCGCTATTTTTAAGCATGGTAGCTTTCATGTAGCACATATACTCGGGATATTGACGCTTCTGGCAGTTTTTGCTGGCCTATTAACCGAAAAAATAAAGATTTTTAAAACCTGGAATAAATATATAGTTAACCACTAGTGTCCCGTTAACTTTCATAGCATAACCATTTGATTGGGATCCGCAACCCTGCCAGGAGGCGGGTCTCCTCGAAGCAAGGCCATCATATCCCTTTTTTCGAACAAGTTGAGCTGCAATAAGC
>JAKITM010000063.1 GCA_021648045.1 Lysobacterales bacterium | reverse complement strand
TCTATTTGATTAATGACGGTCGGCTTGAAATTCGCACGGTAGAGGTTATTTCCACATCTGCTGACTGGGTATATCTGGCCAGTGGAGTGGAAGTTGGCGATAAAGTGGTGACTTCAACCATTCCTTCGGTAATTGACGGTATGAAAGTTATCGCCTTGAACCGGGAACCGTTGGAAATAGAGGAGGCTGCAGAAGTGGACGATTTCTTGTTGGTCGAGCCTGAGAAGGAAGACTTAGCCATAGAGAATAAGGAAGAACGCCCAGAAAGCCTTGAAGCTCTCGACGAAATACCGGGAAATAGCTAAATGCATGCTTTAATTTCTTGGTGGGCGCGCAATTCGGTCGCCGCAAATTTGTTGATGGTCGGTATTTTATTCGCTGGATATTTTGGTTTCACTTCGCTGGAACGCGAAATGGAACCTCAGGTGCGTTTTCCAGGGCTGCAGATCGTAGTTTCCTGGCCGGGTGCCGCGCCTCAGGAAGTCGAGGAACAAATTGTTTCCCGAATTGAAGAGTCAGTTAGAGATTTAGATGCAATCGAGTGGGTTCGTTCCTCCTCAGGTGAAGGTCGCGGGGAAGTTTATATTCTTGCAGAACAGCAGGTCGATTTCACCCAGTTTATGAATGATGTAAAAATTCGGGTTGACTCGATTTCATCTTTTCCCCGTGATATTGAACCTCCACGGGTACGCCAATGGGTCAATCAGGATGAATATATTCGGGTAGCAGTACACGGTGACTTAGGTGAGAAGGAGCTCAAGCGCCTAGCCGAACAACTACGCCGGGAGGCGGCGCAATTACCCGCAATAACGGTGGTGCAGTTATTTGGTACCCGTAATGAAGAGGTTTCTATAGAAGTCAGCGAGGCGGCTTTACGCCGTTATAATCTGACTTTTTCCCAGGTAGCTGATGCAATCCGCAACGATTCTATCAACCGGTCTTCCGGTTCTGTGCGTACTGAGGTTGGTACCTACCAACTGAAAATACGCAACCAGGCGGATACTGAGGCAGATTTCTCCAATATTATCATCCTTGAAACCACTCATGGCGGGGTTATACGCGTGGGTGATGTAGCCACGGTTATCGACGGCTTTGAAGATAATCCGATACTGGCGTCACTGAATGGTGAGCCCGCAATTTTAATCCAAGTGATGACCACCGAGATCATGGATATCGTTACTGCGTCCGACTCGATCCGAAAATGGATTGAAAACCGCCAAAGCAGTTTGCCGGCAGGTGCGAAGCTAACCCTATGGACCGATAATGCCGAAGAATTTAAGGGGCGGATGGCTACCATTGGCAGCTCGGCGATTCTGGGTTTAATGCTGGTCATCGGGATATTGATGTTAACCCTGCGGCCTAAAGTTGCCATCTGGGTGGCGGTTGGTATTGCTACAGCCTATGCGGGCGCATTTGTGTTCCTTCCCGCTGTTGGCGTATCTCTAAACATGCTCTCCACATTCGCATTTCTGCTGGTTCTTGGGATTGTGGTAGATGACGCGATTGTCGTCGGTGAAGGTATACATGGGGAGTCCACCAGAATAGGTGGCGGGGTGGATTCTGCGATTTCCGGTGCACAGTTGGTGGCCAAACCGGTGGTTTTCGGGGTGTTAACCACCATTATTGCATTTTTGCCCTGGCTTTTCCTTGATGGCTCGACCTCAGAATTCACCCGGCATATCACCTGGGTAGTGATTCTGGCATTAGCATTTTCATTGATCGAGTCACTATTTATCCTGCCAGCGCATCTGGCAAATATGAAACCGCGCACTAACCTGAAGGCCTTCGGTCGCTTCCAGAAGCGGATTGCAGATAGCATTATTAACTTTGCCCACAATCGCTATCGAAAAATTGGTAACTGGGCCGTTGCCCATCGCTATCTGACCAGCAGTATATTTATCGGAATATTGGTCATCGCCTTTGGGTTGTTCGGTAGTGGCTGGGTGAAGAAAAGCTTTATGCCAGAAATCGAATCAGATGAGATTATCGTTAATGTCGTCTTGCCAGAAGGCGCACCCTATAGCCGCGCATTGGAGATTCTTGCGCAGTTACAGGCAGCTGAACATGCGCTTGAGGAAGAAGTTAACGCCAATAGCAATGGTGAATACAGATTGATTGAGAACTGGTACACCCGTTCTCGCCGCGATAGTGTTCTGGCTATCGTTAAACTGGTGCCCCCCGAAGAACGCGAGATGACCGCTAAACAAGCTTCGATTAGGTTGCGTGAACTGATGGGTGATGTCCCGGATGCGCGCGAAGTTTCCGTGCGATACACTCAAAATGATAGTGGTCCAGGCTTTGAGTTATCCATTCGACATCCTGACTTGGAACTGTTGCGACAGGCCACTAGCGAGCTAGAAACTCAATTACGCACCTATGAAGCACTTTATGATGTGCGTAATAACCTTGAAGGCGCCTCTGAAGAAATCCGAATTACCATGAAACCCGGTACCGCCAAACTGGGTTTAAGCTTGGTCGAGGTTAATCGGCAGGTACGCCAGGCATACTTTGGTGAAGAAGTTCAGCGCCTGCCGCGAAATGGTCAGGATGTACGCGTAAAGGTTCGCTACCCTAAAGAATCCAGAGAATCGATTGAAAGCTTGAAGAATTTCATGGTGCGCACCAGCGATGGTCGGGAATTGCCACTGCTTTCGGTTGCAGAGCTTGAGTACACCCCCGGTATTAAGCGGATCCAACGCTGGAACGGTAATCGTGCAGCCCGGGTTAGTGCGGATATGAAAGATAGTATTCATGATGACATCATGAAAGATTTAGACGAGAACTTTTTCCCCGAATGGGAAAAGCGCTTTCCAGGAATTATTCGTGGCTCGGTAGGGCAGGCGGAAGGTGAAAAGCGCTTTATGGAAGATCTCTTGAAGCTGTATTTGATCGCCGCTTTTGTAATGTATTCTATGTTGGCAGTCGCTTTTCGCAGTTATTGGCAGCCTTTATTAATCCTGCTGGCAATGCCGTATGCCTTTGTTGGAGCCATATATGGACACATTGCTTTTGGTCTGACAATGGCAATGTTAAGCTATTTCGGAATTGCAGCCGCCGCGGGTGTCGTCATAAATGATAATTTGGTATTAATGGATTACTGTAATCGACTCAAGGCCAAGGGTATGGAGCCCATTGATGCGATTGTCGAGGCTGGTGTGGCGCGCTTTAGGCCCATTTTGCTGACCTCAGTGACCACTATAGCTGGCTTAATGCCGATGATGCTGGAACGATCCATGCAGGCGGCTTTCTTGCAACCTATAGTAATATCGCTAGCGGCTGGCGTGTTTTTTGCTTTTTTTGTAACATTATTAATGGTGCCGGCTTTGTATGCTATTGGCCTGGATATACAGTCGGGCACGCGGCGTTTGATTAAAGGCATCTCATCAGACTCAAAAGCTGAAAGCGAAGCCCTTGTGCGCCCACAAGCGGTACAAAAACCATAACTGAACCTAGGAAACTAGCGAATACTCGCTAGTTTTCGATATTTAATTGCCTTAATTTGTTTACCCAGTAGGCATTTTCCTGCTACGATTAACGGTTCCCTGATTACTACAAGCGGAAGATTAAAATGTTTGAAAAACGCAAAGCCGAAAAGCAAGGAAGCCTAGACGCTCAGAAAAACTCAGTTATACAGAGCGAAGCTGCTAGCCCACCTAAACCAACAATGGGTACACCCGGAGGAAGAGCTGTGATTGGATCTGGTATTGAAATCAATGGTGATATAACTGGAACTGAAGACCTGGTTATAAAAGGCAAGGTAAAAGGTAAAGTCAAGCTACCTGATAATGAAGTAGAGGTTGAAACTTCAGCTGTGGTTAACGCCGATATTAGTGCCAATGTGGTTAAAATATCCGGTAATGTCCACGGTGATCTGATTGGCAAAGAAAAGGTTATTATTTTAAAGACGGGTAATGTTAAAGGCAATATTACCGCGCCACGCGTGACTCTGGAAGACGGTGCCAAGTTTAAAGGCAGTATCGATATGGACCCCAGTGAGAGTACGGCTGAATTACCTTTGAAAGCTAGTCCAAAAGCTGAAAAAGTAAAGCCTGTCGCTACCGGTTCCGCTCCTAAGGAAGCCAGTCTTGGTTTCAAAGTCCGTTAACCTATACGGATCTGAGTAATAATGAACTCAGTTGCAGGGTATGCAACAGGTAGTGCGGTGAAAAATAAAAACCAGTGGAGCCAGCCCAGTCAGCTGTTCGCAACGCTGTACGGGCAGGCGTATATGGGGCGTAAGGTTAATATCCTTGATATCGGCAGTGCGCGACCTGGAACGATTGAGTTTTTCTCGCAGTTCAAGTGTCGTTTACAGATTGCAGATTTATACAGTGCAGATTTCTTAAAAAATCAGTCCACTGAAATGACCCCGAAAGAATTACAGCAGGCGTTTAGCGATTATCTAGCATTACCGCAAGGCTCGGCAATTGATATTTGCCTGTTTTGGGATATATTTAATTATCTCGATCGCAGTTATATTGAGGCCTTATGTAGCGTCCTCAAACCTCATTTGCATCGTGGCTCCCGTGGGCACGGCTTTGGTGCTCGCAATGCCGAAACAATGCTGTCGGATCTTGAATACAGCGTTGAAGGAATAGACTCATTCAGTGTTAGCCAGCGTCGCTTGAATCGTTTACCCTGCTACCCCTTACCTCAGGCCAGCCTCAAGCAGCATTTGGGCTGTTTTAGTGTAGACAGAGGCATATTGTTTGCCGATGGTCGCCAGGAAATGTTACTCCGAGCAAAGCTTTAAGCACTAATTTTTTGCTGACTTCTAACAGCCTGATAACAAAGGCAAATAGCTCGTCAATAAAGCAAAAACCAAAGCACAACTGAAATTAGTTTCAATTGTCTGTAAAAAAGGCTTTTTACCTGCCGCTAAAAGCATTACATTACTCTCTGGAGATTAATATTCGGGTAAAGTACTATGTGTTCTATTTTTGCAATCTTCCAAATTAGCGGAGAGCTAAAACCTTTACGGGAAAAGGCTTTAATTCAGTCTCGCATGCTCAGGCATCGCGGGCCGGACTGGAGCGGTATTTACCAGCATCCCAAAGCAATTTTGGTGCATGAACGCCTGTCTATTGTCGATGTGAATCATGGTGCGCAACCGTTGTACAACGCCGATAAAACGGTGGTGCTGGCTGTCAATGGCGAAATTTATAACCACCGCCAACTGGCTGAAGGCTTGGATCAAGCTTATGACTTCCAGACCCAGTCTGATTGTGAAATCATCCTCGCCCTTTACCAGCAAGATGGCAGCGCTTTTCTGGATGAATTGCAGGGCATGTACGCCTTTGCTCTATTTGACGAAAACCGCGAGCATTTTTTAATCGCCCGAGATTATATGGGTATTATCCCACTGTATTATGGCCACGATGCTGAAGGTCAGCTATATGTGGCCTCAGAAATGAAAGCCTTACTGGATGTCTGTACCCAGGTGAAAGAATTCCCCGCCGGTCATTACTGGGATAGTGAAGTAGGTGAAATCCGCCAATGGTATACCCGCGACTGGATGGAATACTCAGCGGTTGAATCAGCAGGCTGCGATATTAATGCCATCCGTGTGGCGCTGGAAACAGCGGTGCATGATCATCTTATGACAGATGTTCCCTATGGGGTGTTGCTTTCTGGCGGACTGGATTCATCCATCATTGCCGCTTTAGCGCATAAGTATATGAGCCGCCGGATCGAGGATGACGAACAATCGCCGGCCTGGTGGCCGCAGTTACATTCATTTGCTGTAGGTCTAGAAGGCTCGCCTGATTTGATTGCAGCCCAAAAAGTAGCCGATCACATCGGCACAATCCACCACAGCATGGAATTCACCATCCAGGAGGGTTTGGATGCACTGCGAGAAGTGATTTGGCACCTTGAAACTTTCGATGTCACTACTATTCGCGCCTCTACACCGATGTATTTAATGGCGCGAAAAATTCGTGCAATGGGAATAAAAATGGTGCTCTCTGGTGAGGGTGCTGACGAGATTTTCGGCGGCTATCTGTATTTTCATAAAGCCCCTGATGCTGAGGCATTTCATCAAGAAACCGTACGCAAACTCGACCGCTTGCATTTATATGATTGCTTGCGGGCGAATAAATCTATGGCAGCATGGGGGGTTGAGGCGCGGGTGCCTTTTCTAGATAAAAATTTCCTCGATACCTCAATGCGCTTAAATCCAAAAGCTAAAATGATCAAGGCGGGCGGTATGGAAAAACAAATCCTGCGCGAAGCCTTTGCTACTTTGTTACCAGCAGAAATTGTCTGGCGACAGAAAGAGCAGTTTTCAGATGGGGTAGGCTATGGCTGGATTGACGCGCTGGGGGATTATGCGCAAACTGAAATCAGTGATCAGCAATTCGCATCAGCTGACCATCGCTTCCCTGAAAACACACCCCTGAGTAAGGAAGCCTATTTATACCGCCAAATTTTTAGTCAGCAGTTCCCATTGCCTTCAGCTGTAGATTGTGTCCCAGGCGGCCCAACGGTTGCTTGTAGTTCACCTGAAGCAACACTCTGGGATGATTCTCTGCAGAATGTTAATGATCCATCCGGGCGTGCGGTTAAAGGTGTGCACGAGCAAAGTTATCAACAACATTCGGTAGATAAAGCATGAAAAAGCCAGATAGCCTCAAAATTGGTGTGCATAAAATAGGTGGCTCCAGCCTGCGTAGTCTGGCGGACTTGCGTGCTTGTGTAGCGTTGATTGAAAGTCAGACCAAGAAAAACACCTGTGTATTTGTATTCTCGGCCCTGTATGGCGTTACTAACCAGTTACAGGAAGCCATATCTCTAGCTCAGTCTGGTGGTGATTATGATTCGATATGGGGTGCATTGAAGCACCAGCATACCCAGCTTCTGGATGAAATTCAGAAGCAAACCCCGAAAGAAATTCCGGGGAAGATTCTTAGTCAGCCCCAAAACCTAGCAGTTGACCAGCTAGACCGGCTGTTGATAGAAATAAAACGCATGCTGGAAGGCGCCAGTCTGTCTGGCGATGCAACCAACCGTACTGTAGCCAGAGTATTAGGTGCTGGCGAGCGTATGAGCACACTCTTGATTCATGCCCTGTTGCATGCTGGTGGCGCTGATAGTCAATTGCTCAATTGGGATGAGTTGCTGATCGCGACTGGTGACCCATTGGATGGATTTGTTGATGCGCAAGCCAGCCAAGCGCGACTACAGCAAAGCTTGGTAAATAACACATCTCAAATCATCATTGTCCCGGGTTTTGTTGCAAGCGATGCAGAAGGCCGGTTTATGACGCTTGGGCGCAATGGTTCCGACTATTCTGCGGCCTGTCTAGCAGTTGCAGCGGCAGCCGAGCGGTGCATTATCTGGAAGGATGTTGATGGTGTTTTCAGTGCGGATCCAGCATTGGTTGCCAACGCGCATCTATTGCCACGCATCAGTTACCGAGAGGTTCTAGAGCTATCTTACTTTGGCGCTAAAGTGATAAATGCCAGAGCAGTTGGTCCGCTGATGGCGGCTAGCATTCCCTGCGAAATCCGCAATATCCATTCCCCAAAAAAGCCGGGCACATTAATTTCCGAAGAAACCGATCAATCGATCAAGGGAATTTCCTATTTGCCGGATATCAGCCTGATCTATATTGCTGGCCCCGGTCTTAGAGGTACTGTCGGGATCGCTCAGCGGATGTTTCAGACATTGGCAACCGCTGGCATTTCAATTATACAAATCGTGCAATCATCTTCAGAATTCAGTATCAGCCTGGCGGTACGCGATGACCAGGTTAATGCAGCGCTGGCAGCACTCAATCATGAATTCCGCTTTGAATTACTCCATCAGCAAGTTAGTCAAATCACCAGTCTTCAGGGACAGGCGATAATTTCGTTGGTTGGTGATGGCATGAAACATCGTCGTGGGGTTGCAGCGCGTTTGTTAAGTGCGGTAGCGGCCACCTCCATCAATATAGTTGCGATTGCCCAGGGCCCATCAGAACGGGCCATTGCCTTAGTTGTAGATGTGATTGAGGCGCCACTTGCGATCAAGGCCTGCCACGATGAGTTTTTTGCTGACCTGCATTATCTCGATGTAGTTCTGATTGGTTGTGGGCTGGTGGGTTCAGAGTTATTACAGCAAATCGAAAAACAACAGGACATGTTGACAGACCAGAATATCCATATACGGGTACGCGCAATTTGTAATAGTAAAAAATTACTCTTAAGCGAATACACCGCAGCCCGGGAGATTGCACTGAGCGACTGGCAAACGCAACTGGAAACTAAGGGTGAAGCTTACGACTGGCAGGCTGTTATCGGGGTAAAACAACAAATGCGTCTAATCAATCCCACCATTATTGATTGCACTGCGAATAAACAGGTTGCCGAGCAATATGTAAAATTTCTTGATGCTGGGTTTAATGTCGTTGCTGCCAACAAGCATGCCAACACCCTGAGTCAGGCGTATTATCAGCAGTTACGCCAAACTGGGCAACAGCGCTTTCGTAAATTTCTTTATGAAACTAATGTTGGCGCGGGCCTGCCGGTTATCGATACGGTGCAATCATTAATCCGCTCTGGGGATTCTTTGCGCAAATTTAACGGTATTCTCTCAGGTTCATTATCACTGATTTTCGGCTTGCTAGATGATGGCAATAGTTTTTCTGAGGCGGTTGCAATCGCGCGGGAAAAGGGTTTTACCGAACCCGACCCCCGCGAAGACCTAAGTGGTATGGATGTCGCCCGTAAGTTGCTGATTATTGCCCGGGAAACCGGCATGCAACTCGAATTGGATGATATCGTCGTGGAGTCGGTAATCCCGGATGGTTTCGGTGGCGATTGTACAGCTGACGAACTGGCGGTAAGCTTGCGCGAACTTGATGCCGGGTTTAGTGCGCGGGTAATCGCTGCCAGCCAACGCGGGCAGGTGCTGCGCTATGTAGCGCAGATTGATGCGGGTCGCTGCATTGTTAATATTGCAGAAGTTGATGCTGACGATCCTTTGAGTCCGGTTCGCGATGGTGAAAATGCGCTGGCATTTTATACCGATTATTACAGCCCCATTCCCATGGTAATGCGTGGTTATGGAGCCGGGGCAACAGTGACAGCTGCTGGTGTTTTCGGTGATGTACTGCGCACCTTGCGCCAGCCGGCATTGAGGTAAATACAGTGACCGGGATAAGAGCACAAGCCGCCGCCTCCATTGGCAACTTTTCAGTCGGCTTTGATGTGCTGGGTGTTGCCCTGCAAGTGCTTGAAGGTGAACCACTGGCCGATGTTGTTGAGATTTCAGCTAGCCCCAGCGGCAGACATCAATTAGAAACCCGTGGAAAATTCGCCGCCTATTTACCAAATGCTATTGAAGAAAACCTAGTTTGGCAATGCTTGCTAGCCTTCGAATCAATATGTGCTGTACCACCAGTGAAAATAGTGTTGCTTAAACAGCTACCAATTTCCAGTGGTTTGGGTTCCAGTGCAAGTTCAATAGTAGCGGCCGCTGCGGCACTAAATAAATACCTTGATGAACCACTGACCACAGCTCAATTACTTGAGCTGTGCGGGCGTCTGGAGGGTGGTGTCAGCGGTAGCATACACTTAGATAATGTTGCGCCATCGTTACTGGGTGGGCTGGTGTTGTGTAATGGAGATAGCAGCTGCGCACTGCCATTCAACCCGGACTGGCGACTGGTGGTTGCTTACTCGGGTCAAGAGGTTTCAACTCGGCGTATGCGTGAGGTACTACCTGAAGACTATCCGGCAACAGAAGTCATTCAACAGATGACGGTCTTTGCAACTTTTATTAATGCACTACATAAAAATGATTGGCCGCTGGCTGAAGCATCCTTGATTGATTATCTTGCCGAACCTCGACGGGCGCCCCAGATTGAGGGCTATGCTGCGGCAAAAGACAAGTGTTTGAGCCTGGGTGCAAATGCGGTTGGAATATCCGGTTCAGGGCCGACACTGTTTGCACTTTGTCGACAGGAAACGACTAATGAAATCGCCAACTGGTTGAGGCAAAACTATGTATTTAACGATCAGGCTTTTACCCGGGCCTGTGAAATCAGCCGCAAGCCGGTTGTTATTGAACACTTCTAAAAACCAGCCATCAGGATTGAGTAATGCGTTACAGTAATTTAAAAGTTGCAACTGAACAGGTTAATTTTAAACAGGCAGTATTACGCGGGCTTGGTCGGGAGCAAGGTTTGTTTTTTCCTGATGAGATTCCCCAGCTGGAGAATATTGAGGCTTTATTAAAACTCGATTTTATTCCCCGTAGTGTTGCCATTCTAAAACCATTTGTAGAGGATGTGCTGACTGAGAATGTGCTGGAAGGCATGTTGATACGGGCATTTAATTTCCCATTGCCGATGGTTCAAATAGATGCTGACAATGACATCAATGCGCTGGAATTATTCCACGGTCCATCCTTGGCGTTTAAGGATTTTGGCGCGCGTTTTCTGGCGGAATGTTTTGCCCAGTTCAGCCCGGAAAGTACCGCAAGCGAAACACCCCTGACCATACTCACAGCAACATCCGGGGACACAGGAGCTGCCGTTGCCCATGCCTTTTTAGGCCAAAAGAATATTCGCGCGGTGATTATTTATCCAAAAGGAAAAATCACTAAATTGCAGGAAAAGCTTTTCTGCACTCTCGGAGAAAATATTCACACTATTGCTATTGATGATGATTTCGACAGTTGCCAACAACTGGTAAAGGAAGCCTTTTCTGATCCGGCCATTCGCCACCCCTTAAACCTCAATTCAGCCAATTCAATTAATATGGCGCGTTTGCTGGCACAGGTTTGTTACTATTTTGAAGCGGCTGCGCAACTGGGTTATGCCAAAGCAAAAACAACAGTATTCAGCGTTCCCAGTGGTAATTTTGGCAATGCCACTGCCGGCATGATAGCCCACTGCATGGGCTTGCCGTTTAAACGCCTAATAGCAGCAACCAATGAGAACGACACCGTGCCGCGCTTTCTTGCACAAGGCCTATGGGACCCGCGCAAAACGGTGGCAACACTCACCAATGCCATGGATATTTCTCTACCGAATAATTTTGTCAGGATTCAGCAATTAGCGGCTACTCGTCCAGAATTATTTGAGCAGCAAATGTTTTCAGTTAAAATTTCCGAGACCGAAACACTGGCTGCTGTAAAGACCTTATATCAACAGGGTTATTTAGCCGACCCCCATAGTGCGTTGGCATACGCCGGTTTAATCAAGGATCGAAAACAGCGGGGAAACGCAGCAGAAACAGCAGTGTTCGCCTGCACAGCTCACCCTGCAAAATTCAGAGAGTCACTGCAGGACACATTAAAAATTGAAGTTGAACTACCGAGTGAGCTGGCGGAAGTAGCGAACCGGAAGATACTTTCCGTGCAACTTGATAGCCAGTATTCAAGCCTGAAGCAATACCTGCTGGCCTTAGATTAGTCGGTTTTAATCCCCGGGTTGCGCTCCCAAGCATCCGCATCAATCACCTCCCGGTAGGCATACCAGGTGGCATGACCGATAACTGGCAGGGTGATAGCTAAACCAATAAAGCCTGCTAGAATTCCAAGAACAATACCCGCAACCACCATTAAACCCCACAACAACATGGTAGTTTTGTTACGCAGTACGGCACTCACGGAAGTTATTACAGCGGTAATGGCATCCACATTTCGATCCATCATCATCGGAATTGAAAATGCCCCAACACAAAAAACCACCGCTGCAAATACTGCACCAACAGCTGAACCGATACTCAAAAACATAATTAGGTCAGCTGGTGTTGCTGCGCCAAAGCTGGGTAAAAAGATATGTACCATCGAAGCTGCGCGAGCCCAGATCAGAAAAATAATAAGGAAAACAAAGGCCAGAATCATTTCATTGCCGAAGTTCTTGCGGCCTTCGCGTATACAGCGCATCAATACCGGGGTGATGCCATTTTCAAGTTGCCTGCTCATGGAATAAAGACCGATAGCAATGGCAGGGCCAACAAAAAAGAAGCCGCCGATTAATGCGATGGCAAGCACGAAGCTGTGTGCTGACCAGGCTATAACTATAATTAAAGCGCTGATAGCCGTCATCACCAGACCATAACCAAAACTCAGTCGCGGGATACGCCGGAAATCACGCCAGCCAAGCTTTAACCAGCGGAATGGAGCATCCAGACCAACTTTTCTACACGGTGCCACAAATGGCCGTGTGTCTTCAGTATTCACAGCAGTTTCTATTGCTTGTGTTTGCTTTGTTGTGTTTATATCAGGACTACTCCCGTTGGTGTTTTTCATTCATAACTATTCCTTCTTTACTTGTAATTACAGGTTACTATACGCTGAATGCAGCCTTGTCTGCAATTCTGCCGGGGTTTTTAAACATCGGATTTGTGGTTTAAGTTTGTATTGCATGCTCGAAGTGGACATTCGTATGAAAAATGATAATAAAGTACACCTGGAACGGGGAATAGGGCAATTGGGGTTTTCGGCCATTGCCTTGAATGGGGTTATTGGGGCCGGTATCTTTGCTTTACCCGCAGTCGCCGCCGCCAGAAGCGGCTATTTTAGCCCGTGGTTATTTCTGTTTTGCGCCGGATTGATTATGACCGTGGTTTTGTGTTTTTCGCGAGCCTCCAGTTTTTTTGATGATACCGGTGGCCCGATTCAATATGCAGACAAAGCCTTTGGTTCGTTTGCCGGTTTTCAATCAGGCTGGTTAACTTATGTCAGCCGGTTGGCAGCACTAGCGGCGAATACCAAATTAATGATTATCTACGCGGGCTGGTTTTGGGCACCCTTGGAATCAGGTTGGGTACATCAACTTACCGTTATCTTTATATTTGCGCTATTGGCATTCGCCAATATTGTTGGTGTGCGTAAATCAATGCTACTGGTATATGTGTTTACCGTACTAAAATTAGCACCCTTATTTTTATTGATA